>CATPAX010000088.1 GCA_955652215.1 uncultured Solirubrobacteraceae bacterium
GACCAGAGCGACTGGAATGCCGGCAGTGACGAGGATGGCAACCAGGGCCATCAGCCAGCGCGGAAGGAGCCCGACCGCGATGAGCAGCACGACCGCGATCATTGCCAGCCCGACCATAATGGCCCTGCGGCGACGAACGGTTTCGCGTTCGCGCGATGTTGCGACCGTTACGACCAAGGCAAGCCCCTCGATTGCGATGGCGAGGGCCCGCGACCAGTCCGCGGATGGTGCCCCGATCAAGAAGATGACGCAACCGAGCATCAGCGCAAGTACGACGAAGTAGCGATATTGCGGAGGGCGGGCATCGTGCCCGCGCCTGCGGCCGGCCGGCGATTCGCTCCTGCTCGTCACGGTGGCTGTCGCACTGCTACGGAGAGCCGAACGCCGGACGATCAGCTGGCAATCGCCGTCGATGGCTCGAAGTCGATGCGCTCCAGCACACATCGGTGCGCCCACGCGTATGGCGGAGCATCAGGCGGGATCCGGCTGTGAGCGAGGTGGTCATCGAGGTCGGCGCGCTTCACCATTCGGGCAAGCCATCCGGCCCTACCCGGGGCACTGGCGATCCTGAGCACGTACGCGTCATACGGCTCCTCCGCCCCACGTGTTAGAAGCTCCAATGCCACACTCTCGACCGCCGTAAGGCCGCTGTCCCGGAGCTGAGTCCGGCTGACCTGGGTCAACTCGAGCACGTCGTGCAGCCACGCAACGGCTCGCGCCTCAGGCGGGACCCCGGCCGCGACACGCCCGATGTGCCCGATGACGGTGTCGCCGAAGCGGGTGCGCTGCCCTCGATGATTGCGGCACGCGATCCGACGCGCGACTCCTGGATCCACCGTCAACCCTCCTGATCGCTTCCGAGAATCGTCGTTGGTGCCGCCGTAGCCGGCAAGAGGGCACGCACCACTCCGGGTGGGATACGCCCCTCCGGTCATCGGCTCCGGGCTCACTGCATTCCTCGGCTCAATGAGCCGCCAGATGGATCAAGCCGAGATCGGCGAGCCCGTTCAGCATGAGCTGGACCGCAAGCGCCGCCAGCAGGAAGCCGAACACCTTCTCGGTGACCAGCATCCGGTTCGCGTCGAGGTGAGCGCTCACCTTGTTGGCCCACCGGAACACGACGACGTCGAGCGTCAATACGGCTGCGAGCAATCCCAGCGCCAGCGCGAACATCGCCAATGACTTGGTCTCGGAGGACATGATCACGAGCACGACAATTCCCGTCGGATTCAGGAGGTATGGCACCGCCAGCGGATAGACCGCAAGCCTCATCGGATTGCGGTCCTGGGCTGACGGATCCTCCGCCTTCGGCTCATCCGAGCGAAGAATCATCGACCCCGAGATAACGAGCAGGATGATGCCGCCGGCGATCGCGAGCGACCCGGTCGAGAAATGGAGCAGCTTCCTCAGAAGCTCTCCCAGGACGAGCAGAACGACGGCCACCGCCGCGGCGGTCGTCAGCATCTTCCGGATCACCCGAGCCTTGGTGGCGGTGTCCAGCCCGTCGGTCAGCTCGAGAAACGGCACGAGGGCGATCTTTGGGCCGATCCCGATCAGCAGCAACAAGAACAGGTCGGCGACGAGCTGGATGTCAATCGACTTGGCATCCATGACGGGGGAGAATCTCTCCTGCTAGCACGCGTAGCATCACCCGATACGGGCGAGGCCAAAATGTGAACGGCTGCAAGCCTGGGCACAAGGTGAACGGGGCACGAACAACCGGAGCCGAGCAGCTGCTTCGCGGATTGGCCGCCGGCGACGAGAGTTTGCTGCGCTCGGTTCTTGGTGTCTCGCCAGTTGGAATGCGGCCGACGCCGGTCCCGCATATGGGAGCGCTCCCGCCCGCGACGAGCGCGTTGGTCCACCTGGCCGCACTGCTGGCGGCGGGGGGATCCACAACCTCGCTGCGGTGGGCAGTCGAGCTGGCGGTGCAGGGAGGCGCTCAGGACGAGGAGATCGTCGAAGTGCTCGCGACCGTGGCCGCCATCGTCGGCTCGGCGCGGGTCGTTGCCGCGGCCCCTCGATTGGCCCTGGCGATCGGGTATGACATCGAGGTCGAGGGCTGGGACGGATACTGATCCGGCGTGCCCGCGGAGCTCGCGGGGCCTCAGCAGCCCAGGAGTCCCGCCTGGGCGGCGTGCGCGACGGCTTCTGAGCGGGAGGAAGCGTCGAGCTTGCGATACACGGCGTGGACGTGTGTCTTGACCGTATTCGACGAGACGTGGAGCCGTTGCGCGATCTCCTGGAACGAGTAGTGCGTCGGCAGGAACCGGAGGACCCGGAGCTCTGCAGTCGTGAGCGTGGCAACTCCGGCAAGCGCGGTCTCGGCTCGCGCATCGAACCGGTCCCAGGCGTCATCGAACCATCGTTGGAAGATGACGACATCGGGTGTGCGACGCGCCAGTCGAGACGCATCCGCGAGCAGCTCCCGGGCGCGGGGGACGTCTCCCAGCGCAAGCGAAACGCGCGCAAGCAGGATCCGGGCCTCGGCGCCGTACCAGGCGAGGGAATCATCGAGCAAATCGAGCAGCCGCAGACACTGAGAAACGGCTGCCTTGGCCTCGTCGACGCGGCGCTCATGCATGCTGGCGGCGGCGTGGGCGGCAAACACGAGCGCCGAGGTGGGGTGCTTGCTCAGCCCGTGTTCCTCGACAACGGACCGCGCACGCTGCGCGAAGTCGAACGCTACATCGGTCTCATCCCGCCCGGCTGCGAGGATGGCCAGCTGCGCCAGGCAAAGTGATCCGGCATCCGGGGCCAGAACGGCGCCGCGAGCTGCCCCCTCCTCGAGGTGCCGCGCAGCCTCGTTGTCCTCGCCGATCAGCAGTGCAGCTGTCCCTCGTAGAAAGCAGCAGCTCGCCCGCCACGGACTGTCTTCCAGTAGCAGGCCATACGCGCGAGCGGCATCCTCACCCATCCGCCTCGCACCTGACCGTGCGGCCCATGCTTCGATGAGCAGAACGCCGGCACGTTCGAGCTTTTTGGACCCTTTGGGTGTCTCGGACAGGCTCACCGTCGCCGAGCGAGCCCACTGCTCCGCGACGGCGACGTTTCCCAACGCCAAGTTGCTGTGCGCCGCTACAAGCGCCAGCGGCGCACACCCTGTGGCCCGCTCGGCATCGACTCCGGTCAGCCACCGCTGGACCATGTGGCCCTGTCCCTCGCCCAGATACCGGTGCAAGTTTGGCCACAGGAGCGTCGCGGTGCGGTCGAGATCGTCGGCGCTGCGGGCGTGGTCGACCGCGCGGTCTAGGTCTCCCGCTCTGTGGTGCCAGTCGCCTGCCCGCCGGTGGAGTGCGGGCTGAACCTCCGGCTCGGCCCGCCGAAGCTCGGTCTGGAGCATCTCCCTGAACAGGCCGTGGACGCGATACCACTCGTGGCTGGTGTCCACCGGCTGCAGCGGCACGTTCGCACGTGCCAGCTCGGCGAGCACGATCGTCGACCGCTTGCGCCCCAGCACCTCGTCACACAGCGGTCCTGACAGGCGGTCGAGCACCGAGCTGCGCATCAAGAAACGCTTGGTCGCAGACGAAAGCGGGCCCAGGAGCTCGGCGCGGAAGTACTCGGACATCAGATGGTCGTCACCGCTCATTTGCGCCAAGTGCTCCTCCGGCTCAGGCTGCTGCGCACACGAGATCGCCGCCAGTTCGAGCGCCGCCGGCCAGCCCTCCGTCCGCCGGACGAGCGTCTGCACGGCGGTGAACTCCAGGTCAAGTCCGGCCTTTCGGAGCAGCAGCGCCGCCTCGGCGGCCGACATCGAGAGGTCCTCGGTGCGTATCTCGACGAGCATCCGCTGAGCACGCATCCGCCCGAGCGCCAGCGCCGATTCGCGGCGCGAGGCTAGAGCCAGCTGGGATCCCTCGGGAAGCCAGCCGAGTATGCCGAGCACCGCGTCTTTCAATACATCGGGCGGGACGACGTGAGCGTCGTCGAAGACGAGCACGAAGCTGCGTCTGAGACCCGGCTCGATGCCGATCCTAGCCACCGCCTTCGCGATCGAATCCTCCAGGACCTCCGGGTCGCCGTCGAGCTGGTCGAGCGTCACCCATGCACACGGGCAACCGCGGTTCTCGGCCCACTGCGCGAGGAGGGTCGTCTTGCCATATCCAGCGGGGGCCGTCAGGAGGATGAGAGGGCGTGTCCGCTGATGCTCCAGCCGGCTGAGGAGCTCGGTTCGCCGGACGAGGTCCCTGCGGACCTTTGGAGCTCTGAACTTGGGCTCGGGGAGATCGATCGCAGAGCGCGGCCGAGCGTATTCGATGGTCAGCGGCTCGTCGTCCAGGGTCGTCGCACTGGGCACGGTCTAAGCGTGTCCGCGACCAAGAGCCCAGACAAGGTGGTGCGCCTGCGTTAAGTCGGGATGCGCCTACCACCTTGATCGGCCGCGGACAGGTGGCTGCGCCCGTCCAGAGCATGGGTCGTTGCCTGCGCAAGCGCGCCGCCGAACGCGTGGCACGTCCTCTGCAGTTCGATCGTCGCCGATCGGACACGCCTCAGCCTCATCCGCTTCAGGCGATGCGCAGCGAGCGGCCGGACCTAGCATCACCAGCGGTGGAACCGGCAGAAGATCTCCTGCGCCGCTTGGCGTTCAACGACGAGAAGGTGCTTCGGATGGTTCTCACGCGGACGGGAAGCGGCGCTGGCCATGCGGAGCTCAGTCCCAAGATGGAAATCCTCGTCCGGCTGGCGGCCTTGCTGGCGGTCGGCGCCGCAACGCCCTCGCTGCGAGAAGTTGTCGGTCAAGCAACCGCGGCCGGCGCGACACCGAACGAAGTCGTGGGCGTTCTGGTCGCCGTGGGGCCCGCGATCGGGCTCGCCAGCCTGGTCGCCGCAGCTCCCAGGCTCGCGATGGCGATCGGATATGACCTCGAGAACGGCCACGGCCAAGACCACGGTTTGGAACCAGGGAACGGCGGCGCTGGGCTCGCGCGGTGAAGGCCGCTGATCGAGCCGACGCCGATCCTCAGACCAGCACATCGCGCACGCGAGGCCGGACTAGATTGAGCTGAGCTGCACGATCCCATACACCGTAAGGCCGATGCCGATGGTCGCGCCGAGCGTCGCGACGAACACCGGCCAGTGGGTCGACAGCCAGCCGATCGCGGGCCGCAACGCGACTCCTGCGCGGCTCCCAATCACCGCGCACACGAC
The DNA here is from genome assembly GCA_955652215.1 of uncultured Solirubrobacteraceae bacterium. The sequence goes on from CATPAX010000088.1 coordinate 5,152, forward strand.
CGCGATCGCGAAGAGTGGCGCCGCGTAGACGACGCAGTACAGGACCAGCAGGAAGATCTTGCCCGAACCTGAAGCGCTC
>CATPAX010000089.1 GCA_955652215.1 uncultured Solirubrobacteraceae bacterium
CTCGTCCTCGACGAATATCGCGCCACGCGCCCGCAGCTGCTCTACGACGTGCTTGTTATGGACGATCTCCTTACGCACATAGACCGGGGCTCCGAACAGCTCGAGGGCCCGCTCGACGGTCTGTACGGCACGGTCGACCCCCGCGCAATAGCCGCGTGGCGCGGCGAGCAGGAGCTTTTCGACCGAACAGGGCATCGATCGAGAGTGTAGGCGCCGCGCGGGGGTGCTCCCGGCACGCGGCCGAGGCGTAGGCTTATCCGCGCCGGGGCTAAGCGCGCGCCGCGGATAAACCATGCCTCAGCAGCACCTCGATCGCCTCACCTCGACCGACGCGTCGTTCCTTCACCAGGAGGGATCGGCGTCGCACATGCACATCGGCGGCGTGTTGATCTTCGAGGGACCGCCGCCCACGTTCGGCGAGTACGTCGAGCACGTCCGCGGCCGACTGCACCTGGTTCCGCGGTACCGCCAGAAGCTTGCCGTCCCGCGGCTCGAGATGGGTCGTCCCCTGTGGGTCGACGACCCATCGTTCAACGTCGAATATCACGTTCGCCACTCGGCGCTGCCCGCACCCGGCTCCGAGGAGCAGCTGCTGAGGCTGGCCGCGCGGATCGCGTCCCAGCAGCTCGACCGCTCGCGTCCTCTCTGGGAGAGCTGGCTTGTCGAGGGACTCAGCGACGACCGATTTGCGCTGATCTTCAAGACCCATCACGCGCTCGTTGACGGTGTATCCGGCATCGACCTGGCGACCGTCCTATTCGACCTCAAGCGGGTCCCGGCCCCAGGGACAGCGGAGATCGAGCCCTGGCGGCCTCGTGCTGAGCCGTCCGGTGCTGAGCTTGTCATCGCCGGCGTGCGCGGGATGGTGAGCGGGGTGGCCGAGCTGGCCGAGGGGGCGATGATGGCGGCGTCCCGACCGTGGGGCACGCTGAACCTCGTGCGTGATGCACTGGCGGGGGTCGGCGAGATCGTCTGGGCCGGACTCAATCCCGCGCCCGATAGCCCTCTGAACGTCGAGATCGGCCCGCACCGGCGGTTCGCCGTGGTGCGCCAGCAGCTCGCCGACTATAAACAGGTCAAGGACGCGCTCGGTGGCACCGTCAACGACGTCGTTCTCGCTGTTGTGTCGGGCGCGCTCGCGCGCTGGCTTCGCTCCCGAGGCGTGCGAACCGAGGGACTCGAGCTGCGAGCGCTCGTCCCGGTGTCAGTCCGCACGCAGGACGACCGTGGGTCGCTCGGTAATCGGCTGGCGGTGATGCGCGGACCACTCCCCGTCTACATCGACGATCCGATCGCCCGGCTGCGTTTCGTCAGCCGCGAGATGGACGGGCTGAAGGAGTCCAAGCAGGCCGTCGGCGCCGCGACCATCGCCGCTGTCAACAACCTCGCGCCGCCGACGATCCTCGCGCAGGCCTCGAGGCTCAACTTCTCGACGCGGCTGTTCAACCTGATAGTGACCAACGTCCCGGGCCCGCAGTTCCCGCTCTACGTCCTCGGCCGCGAGCTCAAAGACCTGTTGCCACTCGCCTTCCTGCCCAGCAACCACGCGCTGGCGGTCGCGATCATGTCCTATAACGGTCGGCTCGCCTATGGCCTACTGGCCGACTACGACGCGCTCGAGGACCTCGACGTGATCGCAGCCGGGATCGGCGAATCGCTTGCGGAGCTGCTTGACGGCGCCCGCGGTAAGCCGCGTCGGGAAACCGATCGACCGGCGAGCGCTTCCACTGGAGGTCCGGTCACACTGCTGCCGAGCACGAGGACGCGTCCGACGGGCGGACCCGCAAGCGATATGCGGGCCAAGCGTGGGCAGGCTCGACGTCGCGCTCCCAAGCCTGGTCCCGAGTAGGCAGCAGAACCGAGCAGGCTCAGAAGCCGAGCGCGAACTTGGCGTCCTCGCTCATCCGCTCTGGTGTCCAGGGCGGCGAGAACGTCATCGTCGGCTGAACCTCCTGAACTCCCTCCAGCTCGCCGACAAACTCCTCCATCTGCTCGGCCACCTGCGGTCCGATCGGGCACCCCGGGCTGGTCAACGTGTAGGTGATGTGGACCGTACCGTCCTCCACCTCCACGTCGTAGACCAGGCCGAGCTCCACGAAATCGAGCCCGAGCTCGGGATCGATCACATCTCGGAGCGCTTCGGTTACCTCATCCACGGTTGCCATCTCAGCCAGTTTACTGGCAGGGCTTGCGGTGAGGTCACTGGTTTCGGTAGGTTTGTCGGATCATCGCTTTCGATGAACCCGCCGCAACGCTCCGCTGTTGCGGCGACGAGGACCGGACAACCCAAGGTATTCGTCGCCGCGCGCTGACCAGGGCGATCCGCGCTCAGACCGACGTGGTCGTGGATCTCTCGGAGCTCTCGTTCGCCGACTCCTCGCTGATGATCGATCTGGCGCTGTTGGCTCGCCGGCTGCGAGTCCGCGGTCGCGCGGTCTGGCTTCGTGGGGCTCAGCCTCAGATCGTGACGTTGATCGAGCTCATGGGCCTGCACCGCCTTCCTGGCGTCCGGCTTGAGGGCGCCTCAGCTGCAGTGGCCTGAGACCCGACGCACCCGCGCGCGCTGAGTAGGCTTGAGGAATGGGTTTGTTGTTCCTGCTCTCTTGGGCAGAGGCCGAGCTGTTCGTCGCGATCGAGATCGCGAGCCTGATCGGCGTGCTCGCCACGGTGCTTCTGCTGATCGCCAGCTGGCCGTTGGGCGGCTGGGCGATGCGCTCGCAGGGGCGTGCGGTGTGGCGGCGCTTCGGAGACGCCGTTGGGTCCGGCGAGCCGCCTGGACGGCAGGCGATCGACGGCGCGCTCGTCCTGATCGGCGGCGTGCTGATGATCATCCCCGGGTTTATCACCGACGCCCTGGGCGCGCTGCTGCTCCTGCCCCCGCCCCGCGCCGCGGTGCGAGGCCTTCTGGTTGCGAACCTCCGCAGCCGGCTGGTCGTGCGGGCGGCGGGATTCGGTCGAGGCCCCGTTCAGTACGACGCCGAGGCGACGGCCATCGATCTCGAGCGGCCGCAGCTGCGGCCGTGACGGCGGGCTCGCCGTCTGCCCTGCGCATCGTCGCGTTCGGCGAGCAGGAGCCTGGCGCGTGGGGGGCCGTGTGGTCGCTAGGTGGAGCCTCGATTGTCGCGCTCGGCGATGGCTCGAACGTCACGGTCGGTTCGGCGGCGCTCGAGGGGAAGGACCGGGCGAGTGACTGGACACTGCGCGCGGACGGGATCGACTTGACCATGTCGGGCGATCCGGACATGTCCGTCGCTCCGGACGACGGCACAGATCGCTTCGATCAGCTGTGCCGCGTCAGCGGCCGTTTCCGCTCGGGCGAGGCGGAGCGGGATGTCAGCTGCCTGGCTTTTCGCGGCGCCCGGGTGCTCGACAGGGATCTCGAGCGCACCGACTCCATCCGTGGGATCGGCGCCGTGTTCGAGAACGGCGACGGGATCGGGCTCGTGGCGGTGCGTCCTGCGCGCGCGAAGGGACACGGCGCGGACGCGGTCAGCGCCGCGGTGCTCGAGGCCGATGGGCCGGTGGACGTGGAGGACCCACGCCTATCGACCACCTACTCCCGCGACGGCCGGCCGAGCCGCGCATCGCTCGAGCTGTGGATTGGCGAGATCGAGGGTGAGCAGCGCGTGCGGCGTGCGACGGGCGAGGCTCTCGGACCGCGCGCGAGCGGATCGCTGAGCGCTCTGCAGCTCAGCGCCGACCTGTTTCGCTGGCACAGTCGCGGCGCCGAGGGGATCGGCGTGTATCTCCTCGCGCGCCTGCGATGACCCGCATCCAGGCAGTCATCAGCGACTTCGGCGGGGTGCTCACATCGCCGCTGGTCGATTCGTTCGCGGCCGTACAGGAGTCCTCGGGAATCTCGATGCGAGCACTCGGGACAGCGATGGCCGCAATCGCGGTGCGCGACGGTGTCAATCCGCTGTTCGAGCTCGAGACCGGGCGCCTGACCGAGGCCGCGTTCCTCGGTGCGCTCGAGCGTGAGCTGAGCCGCCAGCTCTCGCGCGAGGTACGACTCGACCGCTTCGGCGAGCGCTGGTTCGCGCAGCTTCACCCCAACGAGCCTCTGATCGGTCTGATGTCGAGTCTGCGCGACCGCGGATACAAGCTCGCGATCTGCACGAACAACGTGCGCGAGTGGGAGCAGCGGTGGCGCTCGAAGCTGCCGGTCGATGAGATCTTCGATGTGGTCGTCGACTCGGCATTCGTAGGCTTCCGCAAGCCCGAGCCTCGGATCTATGAGATAACGCTGGAGCGCCTTGGAGTGCCCGCCGACGCGGCGCTGTTCATCGACGATCTCGAGCTCAACTGCCAGGCGGCAAGCGAGCTCGGCATGACCTCGGTCTGGTTTCGCTCAAACGAGCAGGCGATCGAGGAGATCGAAACCGCACTCGCGCGCTAGTTTCGACGCCGAGCCGCCCTTCGGCGCCTCAGGCGCGTGTCAGCTCGATCGCCCTGCTGGCGCTGAACGCCTCCAGGAAGCGCCGGTCGTGAGTCACCAGCACAGCTGTTCCGTCAAACGACTGCAGGGCGCGCTCGAGCTGTTCAATTGCTTCGAGGTCCAGATGGTTCGTCGGTTCGTCGAGGATCAGCGTGTTGACGCCGCGCGAGACGAGCAGCGCGAGCGTCGCCCGAGTGCGCTCACCTGGGGATAGGGAGCTGCCACGCCGTCGGATGTGGTCGGCGCTCAATCCGAACTTGGCTAGCAGACCACGGGTTTCCTGTGTGCTCAAGGGGGACTGCGAGGTGAACTCGCTGAGAACCGGATCGGGCCCTGAGAACCGCTCAGAAGCTTGATCGATGGCGCCGAACACGACGCTCGGGCCCACCCAGCGCCGCCCGGAGCTCAGCGGCAGTTCGCCCAGCAGCGCGCCGAGCAAGGTGCTCTTGCCGACACCGTTGGGTCCCAGGATCGCGAGGCGCTCGCCCTGATGGATTTCGAGATCGGTTGGGCCGAGGCGAAACCCGTCGCGCTCGAGCACTGCGCGCTCGAGCCGGGCCACGACATCACCGCCCCGGCCGCGCGAGGTGAGCTTCAGCTCGAGCCGCCACGGCGACCACGGCCTCTCCTGCACATCCAGCCGGCTGAGCTTCTTCTCGTACCCTTTTGCGATGTCTTTGCCCTTCTTCTTCTTGCGGCCCTGACCGTATCCGCGCTCCTCCCACTGGCGCAACTGCCGGGCCTGCTCGTCGATCCGATCGCGCGCCGCGGCGTACTGGCTATACGCATGCTCCTGGCGCTCGCGTGCGCGTTGCCGCTGCGCGTCGTACTCGCTCCAGCCCCCGGAGAACATCCGCACCCTCCGCGTCTCGGCCTCGAATTCCAGGATCTTCGTCATCGCTTCCAGGAACGCGCGGTCGTGTGAGACGACGGCCATGCCGCCCTGATGACGCTCGATGAACCGGTCGAGGAGCTCGAGGCCCGCTGAGTCCAGATCGTTGGTGGGCTCATCGAGCAGCAGAACATCCGCACCACTGGCGAGGATCTGCTCGAGCTTCGCCCGCGCAGTTTCGCCTCCCGAGCGACCTTCCTGCGGGGATTCCTGCGCAAGATATTCGACTCCGAGCGCCGGCGGCTCGCGCGTCACCACTCCGTCGTCCGGAGACTCGATGCCCGCGAGAACGCGCAGAAGCGTGGTCTTGCCGATCCCGTTGCGCCCCACGACGCCGATCCGGCTGCCCGGACCGACCGTGAGCGACAGACGGTCGAAGATGACGACGTCTCCGTATGACTTGCTGATGTTGCGTGCAGCGAGCACGCCACGCGAGCGCGGCAACGGCTGACCTCCTCCTGAAGAGAGAAACCGATCGGCAGGTGTCAGTCAGCGAACGCGTATGGCACGGAGCTCACGCTCCGAGACAAAGACTAGCGAGCGACCGGCGCGCTAGTTCTCGACGCCAAGTCGGTCCCAGCAGTACAGCTCGAGACACTCCTGGGCGAGCGTCACGCATCGCTCGTGCGAGAGCCACGGGAGAACCGTGTCGAACGCCTGGTCCTCCCCCACGCCCGCCTCGAACGCCTCCTCGCCGCGAAAGCCCGCGGCGATCTTGAGCGCCTCGCGGCGGTTCTCGCCCAGCGATGAGAAGACATTGACGAGGAACTCCTTATTCGGGACCGGGTGTCCGACCACCTCGAGTGACGCGTGCCAGGCAGCGAGCAGCGAGAGATCGTGCTCGTCGAGATCCGCGACGGCCTTGGCGTAGTGGGACTCGAGCTCCGACTCCGGGATTTCGTCCACCCACGCACGCACGACCTCGCCGAGGATCTGGCGGCGTGCCTCCCGTCCGACCGAGTCGGCGATCACGCGGATTGCGTTCTGCGGTTCGATGAAGCACAGTGACATTGCGGCTCCGGTCAGAGGCGATGCGGACGTCGCAGAAAGTAGGCGGTGCCCCGGACGTAATGGCGGAGCACCGCTCACCAGCGTGCCCCGGGTGGCCGGAGCACCGCTCACCAGAGCCCAAGGCGTCAAAGCGTCGTCTTCATCGTCGCCGAATACGACCTTATGTTCCGGCGGTCTCCCGACATCACCGACCGGACAAGCGCGCTGCTTGCCCCCGCGAACTTCTCTGCGATCCGGAAGGTGGAGCCCGGGGTCAGGCGGGCGGTTGCGATCAGGACCCAAGCCTGGCCAGCCCACCGCTCGAGGCGGATGCGCTGGCCCGCGTGTGAAGGGAAGACCTTCCCGGTAAACGTGACCACCTCGCCGGCGGCAGTCTTCCTCACGCGCGTAGAC
>CATPAX010000090.1 GCA_955652215.1 uncultured Solirubrobacteraceae bacterium
AGCACGCCATCGGACTCGCGGGTCGCCTGAGAGCCCATCAGGTTGGTGATCGCAAGCACCGATGCCCCGCGGCCACGGGCGGTCCGCATCGCGGCCAGCGTGTCCGCCGTCTCGCCCGACTGCGAGATCCCGATCACCAGGTCATCGGGTCCCACCACCGGATTGCGGTAGCGATACTCCGAGGCGATATCGACTTCGACTGGGATCCTCGCCCACTCCTCGATCGCGTAGCGGGCGACCAGTCCGGCGTGGTAGGAGGTCCCGCACGCGACGATCACGATCCGGCTGACCCGCCGCAGCAGCGCGTCGTCGATCGCTCCGAGGTCCCCGAGGTCGATACCCACATCTCGAGCCGCTCGCTCGCCGATCGTCTCGGCGACCGCGTCGGCCTGCTCGTAGATCTCCTTGAGCATGAACGTCTCGTAGCCCTGCTTCTCGGCCGTCTCGGTGTCCCAGTCGATCTCGACGACGTCGCGCTGCACGGCATCGCCCGCGGCCGTGAGGAAATCGACGCCGCCGGGGCGTACCACGACGATCTCGTCGTTCTCGATGTACTGCACGTGGCGGGTCTCGCGCAGGAACGCGGGGATCGCGGAGCCGATGAACTGCTCGCCCTCGCCGCGCCCGATGATCAGCGGACATTCCCTGCGGGCGCCCACAAGTAGACCGGGCTCGTCCGCGCTCATCGCGACGAACGCGTAGTGGCCGCGCAGCTCGCGGTAGGCGGAGCGGACTGCCTGCACCAGGTCGCCCGTGTTGTGCGCGGCCACGAGGTGGGCGATCACCTCCGCATCGGTCTCGGAGGTAAACCGCGCTCCCTGTTCCATCAGCCGGTTCTTCAGCTCGACGTAGTTCTCGACGATCCCGTTGACGACGATGTGCACGCGATCGGCGGTGTCGAAATGGGGGTGGGCATTCGCCTCGGTGACTCGGCCGTGCGTCGCCCACCGGGTATGGCCGATGCCCGTCGCGGGCTGCGAGGAGTCAGCGCTGGCGCCGTTTCCGTTGGAGCCGTTTTGATCGAGGGCCACGCGGAGCGCGCTGAGGTTCCCCACGGCGCGGACCGCGTCGATCCGGTCTCCGTGTAGCACCGAGATGCCCGCGCTGTCGTAGCCGCGGTACTCGAGCTTCTCGAGACCGGCCAGCAGTAGCGGTCGCGCCTCTCGGGCGCCGACATAGCCGACGATTCCGCACATGCCCCAACGTCTCCTGTGTCGCGTGGTCGAGCCGCACCGGCGGCCCGCGCTCCCGGCCAGCCGCCGGAGAGCGAAATCCGAATGTTAGTGGCAGACGGAAGCGATCATGAATCGCGCGCTGCGGCGGCCGGCGGTCGCGCGAGCGCTTCCTCCACAGCTCTCACCAACCTTCCGCAGACCTCGTTGGTCTCCTCGATCGTGGGAGCCTCGACCATCACTCTGATCAGCGGCTCGGTCCCCGAAGATCGGACGAGCACCCGGCCGCGCCCGCTCAGGACGCCATCCTCGCGCTCGATCGCGGCCCGTACTCGGGTGTCGCCCATCGCTCCAGCCTGCGCCTCGCGGCTGCTGGCGCGCACGTTGACCAGACGCTGCGGCAGCTTCTGCATCGCGTCCCGATCGGCCAGATCGCGACCGCCGAGCGCCTCGAGCGTGAGCAGCGCGCTCGCGGTCCCATCGCCCGACGGTCCGAACCCAAGGTCGATGATGTGTCCGGATTGCTCGCCCCCGAGCGCCCAGCCTCGCCGGCGGAGCTCGTCGAGCACGTAGCGGTCTCCGACTGCCGTGCGGGCGACCTCGATGCCTGCGGCCTCCATCGCGCTGTAGAAGCCGTAATTGGTCATAACCGTCACTGCCACGCCAGCGCCCGGGAGCCGGCCCTGACCGCTCAGATGAAGCGCCGCAAGCGCTATCAGCTCGTCCCCGTCGACCGCCACGCCGCCCCGGTCGACCGCAAGTACGCGATCTCCGTCGCCGTCGAACGCGAACGCGATGTCGTGCCCGCCGTCCGCCATCCGTTCGGTAACCAGCTCGAGGTGAGTCGAGCCGCAGCCGAGGTTGATGTTCCTGCCGTCTGGCTGGTCGGAGATCACGGTGACGTCGGCCCCGAGCCTGCGGAAGATCGCAGGCGCCGCCAGATACGTTGCGCCGTGCGCGCAGTCCAGGAGGACCCGGAGGCCGCTCAGGTTCAGCTCAGCGAACCGCCGGTGGAGCTGCCCGACGTAGTCCTCGAGCGCACCTTCGAGGATGCTGATCTTGCCGACGTCCGAGGTCCGAGCCGCAGGACGATCGAGCAGCGCTTCGATCTCGTGCTCAGTGTCATCGTCGAGCTTGAAGCCATCGGCGGCGAACAGCTTGATGCCGTTGTCCTCGTAGGGATTGTGGGAGGCGGAGATGACCGCGGCCATATCGAAGCGGTGACGGCGGACCAGCAGCGGCGCGGCGGGGGTAGGCAGCACTCCGCCGATGAGCGCTTCAGCGCCCGCGGCGCTGACGCCTGCCGCGATCGCGCACTCGAGCATGCCGCCCGACTCGCGGGTATCGCGAACGATCAGGACGCGGCGCCGTCCGGGGCCCGTTTCCTGAGCACGGGCGACAGCCGCACGACCCAGGGAAAGGGCAAGCTCAGCCGTCAGGAACTCGCCCGCGCGGCCGCGGATGCCATCCGTGCCAAACAGCCGGCGCGTCATGTCTGGAGAGCGCTCAGTGCGCTATCCGGTAACTAACGCTTGGAGAACTGCGGCCGCTTGCGCGCCTTCTTCAGGCCGGCCTTCTTGCGTTCCTTGACCCTGGGGTCTCTGGTCAGGAAGCCACGCCGCTTGAGCTCACCGCGAAGGTGCGGATCGGCGACGATCAGTGCCTTGGAGATTCCGTGGCGCAGCGCGCCGGCCTGGGCCGCGACGCCGCCCCCGTGCATGCGAGCAACGACATCCATTCGCGACTCGTAGCCGACGGTCTCGAGCGGCTGACGGATCATCCGCTGGAGCGTCTCCCGCGGGAACGCCGTATCGAGCTGCTTGCCGTTGATCGAGTAGGTGCCGCCTCCAGGCTTGAGGATGACTCGCGCAACGGCGGTCTTGCGCTTGCCGGTGGCTGTGTAACGGGCACCTGCAGCAAGGTCGATCGCCGCGTCGGCGATCGGCTGCGTCTCCTCGACTGCGTCCTCCTGCTCGCGCGCGGCCGCTGCTTCCGCCTCTGCCTCCGCGGCAGCCTGCGCTTCGGCGTCGAGGAACTGCTCGCCCTCCGGCACGATGTCGGGAATCAGGTCAGCGCCCGGGATCTCGGGCTTCTGCCGGGGAGCGACCTCGATCTCCTCTGGCTCTGCGCCTGCCTCAGCGGGCGGGGCATGAGCTGCGGACGTCGCCTCGGCGGCGGGGGGCGCTTCCTGGGTGGCCGGCTCGTCGGCGCCAGGGCCTTCAGCGGCGGGCGGCTCCTCGGAAGGTGCCTCTTCAGCTACCGGCTCGGCGGCGGGCGGCTCTTCGGGAGGTGCCTCTTGAGCGTCCGGCTCGGCGGTAGGCGGCTCTTCGGGGGCTGGCTCTTCAGCTACCGGCTCGGCGGCAGGCTCGTCGGCGGGGGGCTCCTGCGCTGCAGGCTCGCTCGCGGCAGGCGCCTCCGCGGGCGACGCGTCAGCCGGCGGCTGAGCCTCGGTGGCCGCCGCACCGTTCAGTTCCTCTTCTGGCCGGTCGTCCTCGGGGTGCTCGGTCACTTCTCGATCTCCATGGGTTGAGGCTGCTGCGCGGCGTGCGGATGCTCCGGGCCGGCATAGATCTTGAGCTTCGTGATCTGCTTTCGGGCGAGCCGGTTGCGGGGCATCATGCCCTTGACCGCAAGGCGGATGATCTCCTCAGGCCGGCGCTCGAGCATCTCCGCAAACGTGCGCGACCGCAAACCCCCGGGATAGCCGGAATGGCGGTAGTAGCGCTTGTCGTTTCGCTTGTTGCCGGTCACCACGATCTTCTCGGCATTGACGACCACGACGAAGTCGCCGGTGTCCACGTGCGGCGTGTAAGTGGGCTTGCGCTTGCCGCGCAACGCGTCCGCAATCTGGGTCGAGAGCCTGCCGAGCGTCTGCCCGGCGGCGTCGATCAGAAGCCAGTTGCGTTCACGATCTGCGGGTGTGGCGACGTAGGTCTTCATGGCATGCACAAGCCGCGCGACTCCGCGCGGCCTGTGGCAATGATAGGTCATCGATCGCAGAGCCCGTACGCTGCCCCCGTGCGCCCTCCCGTTCCGGTGCTTCGCCTCGGCTACCGCGCTGCCTACATGGCGATGCGCGGATATTGGTTCGTCCTGCGCCCAGAGGTCTCAGGAGTGAAGTGCGTGCTGCTGAACCAGGGGCGGGTGCTGCTCGTCCGTCACACCTATGGCGATCCCCGATGGGACCTGCCGGGCGGATCGCTCAAGCGCGGCGAGCTACCCGTCGACGCCGCGCGCCGCGAGATGTCGGAGGAGCTCGGCGTCGATATCGAGGACTGGACCTCGCTCGGCCGGCTCATGTCGACCATGGACCATCGTCACGACACGATGCATTGCTTCGCCGCCGAGCTGCCAGGCGAGGAGGTCACGATGGATCCCGGCGAGCTCGCCGCTGTCAGCTGGTTCTCGCGGCGGGAGCTGCCCCTCGATCTGGGCTGGCACGTGCGCCGGATACTCGCCCGCACTGCCGGGTAGTGCAACTCCAGTGGAGAGGACAACGACGCTTGAGAGCGTGCGCACCGCGGAGACCCGCGGCGGCAACACCCGGTATGTGATCCGCGACGCGGAGGGGCAACGAAAACACGACCTTCCGCGAGCACATCGGCGAGCGCGCTCGTCAGCTTCAGGGGACCGTGCGAATCACCTACCGCGGCTCCGTGGCTCGTTGGCGAAAACCGGCTTCCCCGAGAAGCTGAAGCCTTTCGAAGAGCGGGTGGCGGCGGATATCGAGCGCGCGCACGAGCAGCGCACGGAGGACGACGAGACCGGCTGATGCCCGACAGCGAGGTTTCGTTTTCTGAGCTGGTGTCCCAGCTCGACTACTCTCGATGCTGGTCATTCCCATTCGATCGTGCCGGGGGGCTTGCTCGTGATGTCGAGCACCACCCTCCCCACCTGCCTGATCTCGCCAGTCATCCGCGACGCAATCCGCTCGAGCAGGTCGTAGGGGAGCCGCGCCCAGTCCGCGGTCATCGCGTCGTCGCTCGTCACCGCGCGGATCGCAATCACATGCCCATAGGTGCGCGTGTCGCCCTGCACCCCGACTGCTCTGATGTCAGGCAGCACACAGAAGGAT
>CATPAX010000091.1 GCA_955652215.1 uncultured Solirubrobacteraceae bacterium
CTACGCCCCCGTGCGACTGAGCTCTCATCGCTAGGCTGCGCGACCACGGTCACATCGCGGATCGCCTTCCCGCGCGGCCCCGCCGCTCCACCCGCGAACCCGCCCGGGATCCCGAGCGGACCCCTGTCAGCCAGGACCTGGCCTCGGCTGGGTGAGCAGTCCGAACGTTGTAAGCCGAGTTCCGGCCAGCGCCCGCGCCACCGCCTGTGGCGTCACGCGGACAGTGGCATCGGGCCGCAGGCGAAGGATCGAGAACTGGCCCGTTCGCAGGACCGGACCGTCCGGGCGAAACCCGCGTAAGCGAATCGATGTGTCGAGCTTCGCGGGCACCATGTTGCACGCAGAACCCCACCAGCAGAACCAACCGAACCCGGGCCCCCTCACGCCGACGAGATCCAGTTCGCCGACAGCAGCACCTCGGTGCTTCATGAATCGCAGTCCGTGCAGGTAGATCTTCAGGGGCAGGATTCCCATGTAATTCTCTACGACGATCGCCCGGTAACCATTGCCGGCGGGCCGTCCCGAGTCGATCGCCGCAGCGAGCCCTCGCCAGTCGGGGCGCTCGTAGCGCCAGTCAACCGCGACCGCGAGCGCCGCGATCACCCCAATCGTGCAGAGCGCTGCCGCCCCGACTGCCCCGAGGATTCCTGCCCGACGCGCGCCAAGACCACCAGCGACGAGCACGATCAATGGGATCAGGAGGATCATCACGTTGCGGGTGATCAGCTCGTCGGCGACCGGCACAAGCGCCATCGCGAGCGCGAAGCCCGCGGCTACCAGGCCGCCGGAGACAAGTGCGCCGCGGCGCTCTGAAGGGTCAGATCGCCTGACCAGCAGCGTCGCGGTCAGTAGAACCGCCGCTGCGCCCACGATCTTCAGCACGGTCCGCGCCGGAGCTCCAGTCCCCAGCAGTAGCTGCGGCGCGATCTGACGGAGCCGACGATCGAATGGGTAGGTCGCGATCCAGTTGGCGTTAGAGCGCTGAGTGATGGCGAGGGGGAGCAGCGCCAGCCCCACGGCCCCGACAGCCGCGACCGCGAGCAGCACCCTGCGGTCGCGCCGGTGTACCCAGAGCAGCCACACGGCCTCTGGCGCGACGATCAGCACGCCGAAGTAATGGGTCGCGATCGTCAGTCCTGCGGCCAGCGCCCAGGCCACAAGGGCGCGCGCCGGCGGTCGCGGTGAGCGCATGTGGGCGAACGCCACCAGCGACAGCGTCGCGACCAGGAAGAAAACGGCATAGGACCGCGCCTCCTGCGAGTACCAGATCAGCAGCGGGTTGCAGGCCGCAAGCGCGGCAGCGATCAGCGCGGCGCGGCGCGAGACGAGCGCCTTCGCGGCCGCGTAGATCGCGGGAATCGTCGCGACCCCGGCCACAGCCGACAGGGAACGCAGTCCAGCCTCGCTGAAGCCGAAGATCCGCGCCCATACCCACAGCAAGCAGTAGTACACCGGCGGTGTGTTCTCAGTGGTCGGAAGCAGGCCGAGCATCTGACCAGGAGAGTGGTGCACCAGCGTCCAGGTGAAACCCTCGTCATACCAGAAGCTCTGGTGACCCAGCCCGTAGAACCGCAGCACCGCGGCGAGTGCCGTCAGTAACGCGAGCGCCACGGGCGCCGCACTGATCGCGCTGTGGCTCGAGATCCGACTGGTAAGCAGGCGACGCCGGGTGTCTACTGGTTCCCCGACGATCACAGCCCCCGGGACCTTATCGTCAACCGCGGTCCCAGACGGCATCGCGACCCTGCGCGGCGCAGGAGCGCGAGACTCGACTACCCCAGCCGGCCGCCGGAGTGCAGCCGCCGGAAAAGAGTGCGAACCTCTTCGTTCACGGCCATGGCCTCCGACAGCCGTCCCTGGTCGAGCAGCCGGTCGACCTCCTGGCAGGCCCGCCGGTAGCGCCAGAGATCACCGGGCGGACCACCGCGGTCGGCGTCTATTGCGTCCTGAGCTGGCGTCTCGGATGTGACTTCGGGCATAAGTAGGTTTCGTAAGCTTTTACGAAGGTTGTTAAGCATACCTTAGAGACCGCACGCCGCAGGGGTTCGTTACGGGAGGACGGAGGCGGCCAATAGCTACGCGCGCCCACGGATTCGTTACGAGGGCATGGAGGCGGCCACTAACCACGCCGCACCCGCCACTTCACCGCCGCCGCGGCGGAAGCCGCGCGAGCTGATAGCGCACGGAGCGCCCCCCACAGCCCCGAGGCCTTCACGAGCAGCTCATCGATGCCATCGAGATCATCGATGGAAATGCGCCTGAGGCGATATGGGTCGGTCCTGGCACTGTTGAAGCCCGGCTCCACCGTCACGGCACACCGGTAGCCTCCCTCGCGAACGAATCGCAGCTCCCGCTCGGAGTAGTCGCCGTTCGGATACGAAAAGGCGTAGATATCCAGGTCGTAGCGGGATGCGAGCTCCCCCTTGGACCTCTCGATCTCTGCCCGTGACGTCTCATCGTCGCAGCGAGGGAGGATCGGGTGCAGGCGCCCATGGGACTGGAAGTCAACGTAGCTCCCCGACATCTCCCTGATCTCCTCGTCGGAGAGCGCCTCCGGTTCCTCGACAGACTCGGGCACGCCCGCCGCCTGCAAGCGCTCGAGACGCTCGGAGTTCGAGATCCGCTTGAGCGGCTCGGGTTCCTCCACATGCTTGAACCAATACGGACGGTCAGAGCCGACGATCGATGCACAGAGGAAGATCGCCACTGGCACACCCATTCGCTCGAGCACAGGCAACAACGCTCGGTTGCGACGATGACCATCGTCCAGCGTGACGACAAGCGACTTGCGAGGTAGCTGCGCCATGC
>CATPAX010000092.1 GCA_955652215.1 uncultured Solirubrobacteraceae bacterium
GCGACGATCATCGTCAACGAGGACGCCTTCAGCCGGCGCAACCTCGACAAAGCCGGGTACTCCGAGAACCCGCTCGAAGACGGCTCGCTTGATTCCTACCGAGTCCACCGGATCCCTATGAGCGCGATGACAGCCCGAGCAGTGGAGAGCGTGGAGGGTGCGTCGACCCGCGACGCCGGCCGGGCCAAGAACCTGTTCGCGCTCGGCGTCCTGTCGTGGCTCTACGGACGCCCCACGGACGTCACGCGCAACTGGATCGAGCACAAGTTCGCTCGTACGCCGGCGATCCTGAAGTCGAACCTCGCGGCCTTCAACGCGGGGTGGGCGTTCGGCGAGACGACCGAGCTGCTCGACGTCCAGTACCACGTAAAGCCCGCGACCGACGCCCCTCCGGGGACGTATCGCAACGTCAACGGGACCACCGCACTGGCACTCGGGCTGATCGCGGCGAGCGTTCGCAGCCGGCTCCCGCTGCTGCTCGCGAGCTATCCGATCACCCCCGCTTCGGAGCTGCTTCACGAGCTCTCACGGCACGCGAGCTTCGGCGTGACGACGATCCAAGCCGAGGACGAGATCGCCGCGGGCGGGATGGCGCTCGGCGCCGCGTTCGGCGGCAGGCTTGGGGTCACCGCTACAAGCGGGCCAGGGATGGACCTGAAGGCCGAGACGATCGGCCTTGCGGTCGCGCTCGAGCTGCCGCTGATCGTGATCGACGTCCAGCGTGCCGGACCGTCCACCGGCATGCCCACCAAGACCGAGCAGTCGGACCTGCTGATGGCGCTCTACGGGCGTCACGGCGAATCGCCGCTGCCCGTCCTGGCGCCGAGCACGCCGGGCGGCTGCTTCGATGCGGCATTCGAAGCCGTCTCGATGGCGATCCGCTACCGGACGCCGGTGATCCTCCTGTCCGACACGTTCCTGGCCTCCTCCTCGGAGCCGTGGCGGATCCCGGATGTCGCACACCTGCCGGCGATCGACCCGCAGTTTTCCAGCGCCTCCGCGGAGCCGTTCCTGCCGTACGGGCGTGATGAGCATCTGGTCCGACCGTGGGCGGTTCCCGGAACCCCGGGTCTTCAGCACCGGATCGGCGGGCTCGAAAAGGAGTCGGGTACCGGCAACGTGTCCTACGACGGCGCCAACCACGAGCAGATGACCGAGCTGCGTGGCGCGAAGGTCGCTGGAATCGTCCGCGACGTCCCGCCGCTCAAGGTCGACTCCGAGCCCGACGCGACCCTGCTGGTGCTCGGCTGGGGCTCGAGCGAGGGAGCGATTCGGGCGGGCGTCCGCCGCGCTCGCCGATCGGGGCATCGGGTGGCCTGCGCGCACCTGCGCCACCTGAACCCGCTGCCGGCGAACACGGGCGACGTGCTGCGCTCGTTTGACCGGGTGCTCGTGCCCGAGATGAACACCGGCCAGCTCGCCCAGCTCCTACGCGCGAGGTATCTGGTGGACGTCGAGTCTTTCTGCAAGGTCCGTGGGCAGCCGCTGTTTGCAGCCGAGATCGAGCAGGAAATCGCCGGACGCCAGGGAGAGCGGACGTGAGCGCGGTGACCGAAACCGCTGGGCTGCTCACCAAGGCAGACTTCCAATCGGACCAGGAGACGCGCTGGTGCCCGGGCTGCGGGGACTACGCCGTGCTGGCGGCGGCCCAGCAGTTCATGCCGGAGCTCGACATACCCCCCGAGCGGATCGTGTTCATCACCGGCATCGGCTGCGCGGGCCGGTTCGCCTACTACATGAACACCTATGGGATGCACGGGATCCACGGGCGAGCACTGACGCTTGCGACGGGACTCGCGTCGTCGCGCGAGGACCTCTCGATCTGGGTCGTGACCGGAGACGGGGACGCCCTGTCGATCGGTGGCAATCACCTGATCCACGCGCTCCGCCGAAACGTCCCGGTCAAGATCCTGTTGTTCAACAACCAGATCTATGGCCTCACGAAGGGGCAGGCGTCTCCGACCTCGGAGCTCGGCAAGATCACCAAGTCGACTCCGTTCGGCGTGTCGGATCATCCGTTCAATCCGGTCGCGCTTGCGCTTGGGGCGGAGGCGACGTTCGTGGCCAGGACGATCGATCGCGATCGCCGGCATCTCACCGACGTCCTTCGGGCGGCGGCCGAGCACGACGGCGCTGCGCTGGTCGAGATCTACCAGAACTGCCCGGTGTTCAACGATGGCGCGTTTGCGGCGCTGACCGAGAAGGACACGCGCGAGGCCAACCAGATCCGGCTGGAGGCCGGCAAGCCGATCCGCTTCGGGGCGAACCAGGAGTACGGCGTCGCCCGCGGCCAGCACGGAGGGCTCGCGATCGTCGAGGTCGCCGCAGCCGGCGAGGATTCGCTGATCGTTCACGATCCCACGCGCGACGATGCCGGGCTTGCGTTCTCCCTCGCCCGGCTCGCCGAGGATCCCACCGGGCCCACTCCGATCGGGATCTTCCGCTCGGTGGGGCGTCCGGTCTTCGGGCGGCCGTCGCGGGTGCGCCACGAGCCTGCGGGGGAGAACGAGCTCGCAGAGCTCCTCACCGGCGGCGACACCTGGACCGTCGCCTGAGAGCCTACGCGTCGGCGACGTAGCCGTCGGGGGGCTCGATCGGCAGTCCCGCGGCGACCCAGTCGAGCAGCCCACCCGCCATGTTGTGCGCGTCGTAACCGGCGCCGCGGAACGCCTGCGCCGCCATCCCTGAGCGCGCGCCACTGCGGCAGTAGAAGACGATCGCGGCATCTCGCCGCAGCTCCCCGGCGCGCTCGACCAGCTCGTTCAGCTCGACGTAGCTGTCGCCGGCGATCCGACCCGCCTCGCGCTCGTGCGCCGTACGAACGTCGATCAGCTCGATCTCACCGCGGGGGAGGAGCTCGGCGACCTGGGCGGGGGTGAGGTCTGGCTCCATCTAAGACCCGAATCTAGACCACCCAACGCGCCGGTCGCGACTCCTCCCGCAGCGCTCCATAACAACAACCGTGACATCTATCTTGCAGGTCCTGTAGGCTGACGCGCCGAAACAGAACCCAGCCGAATTCCCGCGCGCCAAGGCGTCCGGGAAACGGGGAACCCATTGGAGCCCACCAGCTCCTGGGGCGAGTCGCCGGAAGTTCCGGCGTAGCGCGACTCTTTCAGCGCGAGCCCGACAGCTAACCCCGTAGGCCCAGGAGAGAGAAGGGGATCAGTTGTCGCACCCACGTGTCGCCCACGCCGCCCGATCGGCGCTCGCCACCGCTCTTGCTGGGACACTGCTCGTCGCCGTTCCGGCGGCGGCCTCGACGCGCCACCGCCATCGCCATCACCACGTCCACCACGTTCGCGGCGGATCCGGGGGTCCGGGCGGTACCGGCGGAGTCTCGCTGTCCGGCGGCGGCACCCCGTCTGGCACGACGACGCGGAAGAAGTCCTCGCGCAAGCTTCCCGGGGACTCCCGGCATCTCGGCGACCGCGTCCTGCGACCGGGGATGAGCGGCCACGACGTGCGGGTTCTCCAGGACTACCTCACGATCGCCGGCTATCCGGTGGCGATCGACGGCGGCTTCGGCTCCCGGACCGAGCAGCAGGTGAAGGCATTCCAGACCGCTCACCAGCTCAAGCCGAACGGGATCGTCACGGTCCCGGTCGAGCTGCTGCTGCGCGCAGTGGTGGCCCAGATCGATTCGATTCCACCTGTCGGCAGGACGCGGATCAACGCCGACGGCACCGCCACGGCCCCGGCCGGCGCGCCGGCGATCGTCAAGAAGATCGTCGCCGCGGCCAACCGGATCATCGATAAGCCCTACGCATACGGCGGCGGCCACGGCAACTGGAACGACTCCGCCTACGACTGCTCGGGCGCCGTCAGCTACGCGCTTCACGGTGCTGGGCTCCTATCTGCGCCAGAGGCTTCGACCGAGCTCGAGTCCTACGGCAGCCCTGGAAAGGGTCGCTGGGTGACCATCTACGCAAACTCGGGGCATACCTGGATCGTTGTCGGCGGAAGAGCATTCGACACCGCCGGCTACTCCGGCCCGAACATCCCGGCAGGAAGCGGGCCCCGCTGGCGCTCGGACCCACTCGCGAACCTCAACGACGGCACGGGTGGCTACGTGGTCCGTCACCCCGCCGGCCTCTAGACCTCACAGCAGGCGTAGGATCAGCGGGGCATGTCCGCGCTCGCTGATCTGTACACGGTTCCCCAGGAGTATCTGGACTTCCGCGACACGATCCGCCGGATCGCGCAGGAGCGGATCGCACCGCGGGCGGCCGAGATAGACGAGAAGGCCGAGTACCCGCACGACCTGCGCGCGCTGCTCGCCGAGCACGACATCCTGGGGCTCCCGTTCGACATCGAGCACGGTGGCACGGGCACCGGCGCGCTGATGCTGGCGATGGCGATCGAGGAGATCGCCAAGGCGTGTGCCTCGACGGCTCTGATCCTGATGATCCAGGACCTCGGCACCCTCCCGATCAAGCTGTTCGGCTCAGAACAGCTGAAGGCTTCGTTCCTGCCGCGGTGTGCTTCGGGCGAATTGTCTCCGGCATTCGCCCTGTCCGAGCCCGACGCGGGGTCCGATCCTGGGGGCATGCGTACCCGTGCCACCCGCGAGGGCAACGAATGGGTGCTCGAGGGGACCAAGAACTGGATCACCAATCTCGGGATCGCGGACTTCTACGTGGTGTTCGCGGTGACCGATCCAGAGGTCGGCCACTCCCTCGGCATCACCGCGTTCGTCGTCGAGGCCGACCGCCCCGGGTTCAGCGTCGGAAAGCTCGAACACAAGCTGGGTATCCGCGGCTCGCCCACGGGCCAGCCGATCTTCGAGGGCGTTCGCGTGCCCGATGAGAACGTCATCGGGGAGGTCGGCCAGGGATTCAAGGTCGCGATGGCGACGCTCGACCGCTCGCGCCTCGGCGTGGCGGCACAGGCGCTCGGGATTGCCCAGGGAGCGACCGACTATGCCGCTGCCTATGCCCGCGAGCGCAAGCAGTTCGGCAGGCCGATCAACTCCTTCCAGGCGATCCAGTTCAAGCTTGCCGACATGGAGACCCAGTGCGCGGCCGGGCGCGAGCTCCTCTACCAGGCCTGTGCGAAAGTCGACCGCGGCCAGCCCGACATCGGCAAGTACTCGGCGATGGCGAAGCTGTTCTGCTCCGACGCCGCGATGGCGGTGACCGTGGAGGCGATACAGGTGCTCGGTGGCTACGGCTACGTCAAGGAATATCCGGTCGAGCGGATGATGCGCGACGCGAAGATCACGCAGATCTACGAGGGCACCAACGAGATCCAGCGGCTTGTGATCGCGCGTACCCTCCAGTAGAGAATGTCCCCGTCACCTCCGAGTTCGCGCAGGGTCCTTCTATGTGCGCTGGCCTCGCTGACGATCGGCGTGGGTGTGGTGAGCCTGTTCGGCGGGTTCAGCGAGTCGCTGCCGGTGAAGCTGCTGCAGGGAGTAGCGGTCCTGGCAGCGGGAGCGCTGATCATCGGTGGGGTGGCGGTGCTGGCGCTGGTCAAGCTTGCGGGATGGCGCGATCCCGA
>CATPAX010000093.1 GCA_955652215.1 uncultured Solirubrobacteraceae bacterium
CCCGCCGGCGATCATCTACAAGGGCGACAGGTCCCGGTACCTCAGCGCACTGCGCCGCGCCGATGAGGGCGACCCCGGACCGCTTGGCGAGTTCCTCGCGCGCGCGGTCCTCGACAACCTCTACAAATTCATCGTGCCAGCGGTCGCTGGTCCCGCCAGGCTCGTTCCCCTACCGGCGCTCGCAACCCCCGACATGTCCGCCAACGCGCTGCGCGTAGCCGCGATCCGGGGACGGCTCAAGGCCGCCAAGGCAGCGGACGGAACCTGGCGCAGCTCCCGCGCTTGGGTCGACGAGTACATCGCGGGACGCTACAAGCGCATCTGATCGTACGAAGAGACTGATTGGCGTACAACGCTCTCTCGCATGCTGCGCGATTCGGTTCTGAGCTCGGCGCGGGCGACGTGCTCGCCTGCCACCGAGAAGCACGACTGCCGCGACATCCCTTGATCCCGTCGGAGTGCGAACAATGAGCGCGGGGCGGAAGGCTGCACCCTGACGCCTACGGCGGCCACGACGGTGCCGTCGCTGCTTTTCGATCATTTCGACACTCAGCGGGCGACGGTCGTAGCCGTATGCCGTCGAAGGAGCAGCCTGTCCGCGCTGTGGAAACGGCCCGCAAGGTGCCGGAGGTGCGTGGTCCCAGGTCGAGGAGCCTTCGGTGAAAGCTCCCATTAGCGTCTACGGGGTGAGCATCACGATCAAAGCGAGCGAGCCGGTTCCCAACCACGTCCGCCGCTTGCTGTCGGGCTTGCCGGAGTGGTTTGGCATCGAGTCAGCCGTCGATGAGTACGTGTGCGCCGCGCAACGGCTGCCGACCCTGATCGCCACGACTGAGGACGGCGAGATAGTCGCGGTTCTCTTGCACGAGCGGCACTTTGCTGAAGCCACCGAGATCCACCTGCTCGCGGTCGACCGGGCGTGGCACCGCCGTGGTGTCGGCCGCGCGTTGATCGACACCCTCGCCAGAAAGATGCAAGCCGATGGCGCACGGCTGCTCAGCGTCAAGACTCTCGGTCCATCCCACCCTGACGCGGGCTATGCAGCAACTCGCGAGTTCTATCGTGCGTGCGGATTTCTTCCAGTCGAAGAGCTACACGGCCTCTGGCCAGAGAATCCATGCCTCGTTCTGGTCAAGCACCTCGATTCGGATTCGGGCTGACCAGAGCAGCACGGGCGCGGGCACTCGCCTGATCCTTCGGGCTAGCTCTGACCGAGCGCCGTCCTTCCCGCAGCACAGACGGGGTCGAGACCAGGTCGTCACACCCAACATGCGGGCAAGTTACGCCGGAGCGGCTGGGCTGCGCCAAGCACGACAGGCAGCCCCCGTGCGAAGGGAACGAGTTGCGCACGACCGACGCGCACGTCGACCCCCGCTGACCCGCCGCGCCGACGACTACACCGGCCTAACACCGGCCAAGAGTCTGTCCCGGTGCCATCCTCCGAGACGTGGAAGGCCCGGGTCGTGGGCAGCACGCTCGTCGCTCAGATCCGCGTTGATCCGGGCTGAGCTCCAACCCCAGACACGCGCAGCCACGCGCCGCCACCACAACTCATTTGAGCGCTAAGCGGAGAGGGAGGGATTCGAACCCTCGTAGGACCGAAAGGCCCTAACCGGTTTTCGAGACCGGCGCATTCAACCGCTCTGCCACCTCTCCGGACAGGCAGCCGACAAAGTTAGAGCACCGGCGGCGCGGTGGTCAGCGAGGTCTGGTGCTCGGCTCAGGCGTTGCCGGCGAGCCGATCTAGCTCCTGCAGCGCCTGGAGCAAACGATCGGTGTCGTCATACCCGTCGAGGTTCCGGGCAGCGTAGGTAGGAAGGCCTGCGGTTCCAGCGGGGCGTGGCGGCGGAGGGTCCTCGTCGCCGCTCGCGATCGCACGCAGCCGAGGACACAGCCGCTGCTCAAGCCATTGACCGAAGCTCATCTCGCCGCTCCCGAAGGCCGACTGCACCGGTCCCACTGGTGCAGGCGCGTCGGCGAGCCCGAGCCCTCGGACCTCAGCCTCGATCCGATCGGCCAGCGCCGCATAGGCGGCGCGCTCCGGCGCTCCCGCGGTCACGACCGATCGCCGGCGGTCGCGGGAGCCGCGTAGCGCTCGCGCAGCTCGAGCTTCTTGAACTTCCCAGTGGCCGTGCGGGGGATCGCCTCGATGAACTCGACCCGCTCGGGGAGCTGCCATTTCGCGAAGTTTCCGGCGAGGTGAGAGCGCAGCTCCTCGCCTGTGCACTCCGATCCTTCTCGCGCCACCACCACGGCCATCGGCCGTTCCCCCCAGCGCTCGTCGGGAATCGCGATCACCGCCGCCTCGGCGACGGCCGGGTGCGCCATCAGCGTGTTCTCGAGATCGACGGAGGAGATCCACTCTCCCCCGGACTTGACGAGGTCCTTCGAGCGATCGCAGATCCTCATGCATCCCCGGGAGTCGATCTTCACGACATCACCGGTCTTGAACCACCCGTCCTCGGTGAACCGGTCCGAGCCGAATCCACCGTGGTAGGCGGCGGCCACCCACGGCCCGCGGACCTCGAGCTCACCCATCGTCTCGTCATCCCAGGCCACCAGGTCCCCGTCGTCGCGGCGGGCTCTGATTTCCACGAACGGCGATGGGACGCCCTGCCGGGCCCGGTACTCGTACTGCTCCTCCCCGCGCGCGTCCAACAAGTCCGCAGGAACCCTGCACACGCTGCCCAGCGGCGAGGTCTCGGTCATCCCCCACGCTTGGATCACGGTCAGGTTGTGGCGGTCGAAGCCCTCGAGCATGCTCCGCGGAACCGCTGAGCCGCCGACGATCAGCCGCTCGAGCGCGCTCAGGTCCCAGCGCTCCGGCTCTGCGTCGAGCGCTTGCAGCACCGCCATCCACACCGTCGGTACCCCGGCGGTCATGGTGACCTTCTCGTCCGCCAGGAGGTCCAGCACGCTCACGGCGTCGAGCTTTGGTCCGGGCAGCACGAGCCCGGCGCCGGAGAAAGCGGCCGTATAGGGAAGGCCCCAGGCGTTCACATGGAACATCGGGACGACGGGGAGGACGATGTCGCGCTCGGACAGGCCGAGCTGATCGGGCAGTGCGGCCACAAGCGAGTGCAGCACGAGTGCGCGGTGTGAGTAGACGACGCCCTTGGGCTGGCCAGTGGTGCCTGACGTGTAACACATGGCGGCGGCCTGCCGCTCCTCGAGCGCCGGCCAGTCCATCGGTGGGGCGTCCGATACCAGCGACTCGTAGTCGAGCACGCCGTCAGCGACAGAATCCGAGTGCGCGACCACGATCGCGTGTTCGAAGCTCCACGACGAGCGAAACGACTCGAACACCTCGAGCAGGGACTCGTCGACGACGATCACGCGGTCCTCGGCGTCACCAACGATGAACGCAAGCTCGTCCCGGTGAAGCCTGGGGTTGACCGTGTGGATCACCGCTCCCATCTGCGGCACGCCGAAGTAGAGCTCCAAGTGCTCGGGCTGGTTCCACAGCAGCGTCGCAACCCGGTCTCCCGGCCGGACGTCCAGACCTGACAGCGCTGAGGCGAGCTGCCGCGCTCGGCCCGCGCATGCCCCGAGCGTGGTCCGGTGAAGCGAGCCGTCCGGGCGGCGCGAGACGACTTTCCTGCCCGCACTGAGCTGCTCGGCCCGCGCTACCGCCGTGGTCAGCGTCAGCGGGTAATCGTCCATCATCAGACCGGTCATCGCGCTGTCAGTCATGGCTCGAGTCCTCCCTCGGGGGCTTGGCAGTCACAGAAAGCATGAGCCTCTCGGCCAGGCAGTGCAAGCGCTGATGCATAGTGGCGGACAGCCAAGCGCGCGGCGAACGACGCTCTGCTGGGGACTGGCGGCACGACCAGCCACCACCATGGTGTTGGGTCGATCACCGGGAATGGCTCACGCAGGAGATCGGCGAGTTGGGGGGTGGCGCTGCAGCGCACGGCCAGGGGCAGCTCGATCCCGCCGGGATCCTCAACCCGGGCATTTTGTCCCCCGCGTGTGACCGGGCGGCGGGGACGGCCGCGCCGTATGCTGCACCGCGTGCCGAGCCAGTCCGAGCAGGGGCCCCCGATTGATGCGCTGGCCGAGCTGATCGTCCGCTTTGGCGCCAATGTTCAACCGGGGCAGATCGTCGCCGTGTCCTTGGAGCCGGGAAAGGAGCCCCTGGCTCGCGCGGTGGCGACGGCGGCGTACAAACACGGAGCCAAGTTCGTCGACATGTCTGTGTTCGACGTCCACGTCAAGCGCGCCCGGGTGACGAATGCCTCGCCCGACACGCTCGATTTCGTCCCCCCGTGGTACGGAGCGCGGGCCCGGGCCCTCGGAGAGCACCGCGCCGCAATAGTCGCGCTCACAGGCCCGGCTGCCCCAGAGGCGATGGACGGCGTCGATCCCGAGCTCGTCGGTCGCGACATGCTGCCGATGGTCAAGGAGTCTGTCGAGGTCGTCAACCAACGCACGACCAACTGGACCGTGGCCCCGTGCCCCACGCGGGGGTGGGCGACATTGGTGCATCCCGACATCGAGCCCGACGAAGCGCTCGGGCGTTTGTGGGCACAGATCGGCCATGTTTGCCGGCTCGACGCCGCCGATCCCGCAGCAGCGTGGGACGAGCGGCTCGAGCGCCTGAGCTCGTCCGCCGAAAAGCTCGACGGCCTGCGTCTGGACAAGGTCCACTTCGAGGGACCTGGAACCGACCTCACTGTCGGTCTGCTCGGCTCGAGCCGATGGAAGTGCGCTCGGATATCGACCGTCGATGGGATCGTCCACGCCGCCAATCTCCCAACCGAGGAAGTGTTCACGACTCCCGATCCAGAGCGGGTGGAGGGTGTCGTGAGCTCCACCAAGCCGTTATTCGTGGCCGGAGCGCTTGTCACCGGTCTCCGTGTCCGCTTTGAGGACGGCCGGGCGGTCGAGATCGACGCGGACCGTGGGGCCGAGACTCTCCGTGCTCTCTCGAGGAAGGATCCCGGGGCGAGTCGACTCGGCGAGGTCGCGCTCGTTGACCGCGAAAGCCGGATCGGCTCGCTCGGCACGGTCTTCTTCGACACCCTGCTCGACGAGAACGCGGCCAGCCATATTGCCCTCGGCCAGGGCCTCGACTTCGGCATCGAGGGTGACGAGGACCTTGACCGGGTGAATCGCAGCCAGCTGCATATCGACTTCATGATCGGGAGCGACGAGGTGGCTGTCACCGGGATCACGACAGACGGCGCCGAGGTGCCGTTGCTGCGCGACGGCGCCTGGCAGGTGTAGGGAACTCGCTCGGGTCAGGGGCCGAGCACCCGCGCGGGGGTCGGTAGCGCTCGCGCGGGACCGGTAGCCTAACTGGGCGCGTGTGACCCGGAGAGGTGCCGGAGCGGTTGAACGGGCGCGACTGGAAATCGCGTAACGGGGGTCAACCTCGTTCGGGGGTTCGAATCCCCCCCTCTCCGCTCTTCGCACCGGCGCGCCGGGCGTGGCTCTGCCCACCAAATCTGTCACAACCTCACGGCCGACTTGTCTATAGCTAGGCGGGCGACGTTTACCGCGTCGGCACTGCCGTCGATAGTCCGCAAAATGACGAGACAGCATGGGAACCGGCGCCTGAAGATTCTGGTTTGTGCAAACCTGCGCAGACCAGTGCGGTTCCGTTTTCGCCCACATTTCGCAATTTACGAGCTATTGGTAGGACAACTCGGCGAATGCATGACCGTGCTCTCGTCCATGTTGAACAATTTCGCCCTTGCGGCTTCCCTTCGATGAGCTCCACGGGCTACGATCCTCGCCTACGCCGATGACTGCTATTGAAAGTCCGAGACCGGCACTGCGACTCGTGCAGGGGGCAAGAGTCCAGACCGTCGAGTGGTCCTGGTTCTGCGGGTACTGCGCAGCCCCGGCGCCCGGCGACTCACCTCCGGCCCCTACAGCCCGGGTCTGCCGAGAGTGCGGTCTTGGGTTGCTGCTCGAGACGCCGAGCGAGGTACTTCCGAGCGACCGGGACGCGTTCCTGGTGATCGACAGCAGCCTCGGGATTCAAGCGATGTCCCGCCGGGCGCAGACTTTGCTCGCGGTCACCGAGGAGCAGGCGGTCAACCGTCCTGTCGTAGAGCTGCTCGCGCCCGCCGACGCCGAAGCTCAGGGATCCTCCCGCTTCGCGGCGGCGGTCGTAGAGGCGGCGAACGGGCTTGATGAGCCCGGGAGCGCGTTCGTGCGGCCGTGGAACACGTTCGGCGTTCGCATGCGCGCTCGGATCGCCCCGTGCGGTCCCCCCCGCGCTGCGCTGATCGTCCTTCAGGCACCGAGCGAGCGCCGCCTGCGGGCCGTCAGCTAGCTCGACGCCTCCGCGGGAGCCAGTAACTGGGGCGCACCGAACCGCACGAGGACGTCCGGGATCCTGACCGATCCGTCGGGCTGTTGCCCGTTCTCGAGCAGGGCGATGAGCGTCCTGCCTACCGCAACCGCCGTACCGTTGAGCGTGTGGACGAGCTCAGGCCGCCCCTCGGCTCGCCGATAGCGGATGTTCAGGCGACGCGCTTGGAAGTCGGTCGTATGGGAGCACGACGTGAGCTCGCGGTACCGCCCCTGACCAGGTAGCCAC
>CATPAX010000094.1 GCA_955652215.1 uncultured Solirubrobacteraceae bacterium
ACCAGTAACGCCTGCTGCCGATTTGCTCGACATGAGAGGGTGTACGGGATGCGGGTGAGGGTTCTGTCGGTTGTGAGCGCCGTGCTGGCCGCCGTCCTGCTGGCGGCGGCGCCCGCTGCGGACGCCAAGGTCATCAAGGCGACGTTCACCACCCATGGCAGCGTCGAGCAGGTCTACGTGCTCGGCACTGGGGGAGGGGCCCTCCTCACGCTGGTCAACCGCCATGGCGTCCGGGTCGCCTCAAAGCGAGCCGACGCACTCGGCGGGACCTTGTTCCGCACAGTGCCCCCCGGGGCCGGCTACCGAGTCCGCGAGGTGACCGCTCACGGAACGATGCAGTCCGGCGCGCTGACTGTGCTCCCGGACCGCTCCGCTCCGCCCAGCACCCGCATCTACGGCCAGCAGATCCCGGCCAGCGGGTACGGCTATCTGAGCACCCGCGACGGGACCAAGCTCGCGATCGACGTGCGCCTGCCGTCTGGGCCGCCGCCCTACCCGACGCTTGTCGAGTACGCCGGCTACGGCTACGCGAATCCAGCGGCGGCGGAGAGCGGGATCAGCCAGATCGCGAACCTCCTCGGGTTCGCCGTAGTCGACGTGAACATGCGCGGAACAGGCTGTTCGGGCGGGGCGTTCGACTACTTCGAGCCGCTTCAGGGCCTCGACGGCTACGACGTGATCGAGACCGTCGCGCGCCAGCCGTGGGTGGCGCACCACAAGGTCGGAGCTCTCGGGATCTCCTATGGCGGGATCAGCCAGCTGTTCGTCGCCGCCACCGGCCCGCCGCATCTGGCCGCGATCACCCCGCTGTCGGTGATCGACAACACCGCGACGACGCTGTATCCCGGCGGCATCCTCAACACGGGATTTGCGCTTCAGTGGGCGCAGGGCCGCGCCCATGACGCGCAGCCCGCCGGCCCCAACAGCGGGGAGCCGTGGGCGTTTCAGCGCATCCAACAGGGCGACCAGACCTGCAGGGCGAACCAGGACCTCCACGGAGAGGCTGCGAACCTGATCGCCAAGGTCTACGCCAACCACTTCTACGTGCCGGCCGTGGCTAACTCGCTGGCTCCCGTCACGTTCGTGCACAAGATCCACGTTCCGGTGTTCCTCGCCTGTCAGTGGACCGACGAGCAGACCGGAGGCCATTGCCCGGCGCTAGCGAGCCAGTTCACGGGCACTCGGCACAAGTGGTTCACGTTCACCAATGGCACCCACGTCGACTCGCTCGACCCGGCGACGTTCGACCGATGGTACGACTTCCTCGAGCTGTACGTGGCTCAGCAGGCGCCAAGGCTCTCGACTGCGCAGAGGACGTTGCTAGCGCCCGCGATCTACGCCGCCGTGACGGGCATCCCGGGCCTGGTCCTGCCAACCGACCCGATCCAGGCCGAGTCGAGCTATGCGGCAGCGCTTGGTGCCTTCCAGGCGTTGCCGTCCGTCCGGATCTTGTTCGACAACGGCGCCGGCGGCCCCGCCCCCGGCGACCCGGGAGCGGGGTTCGAGCAGTCCTTCGCGCGCTTCCCGATCCCGGGGACCCTGACCCAGGCTTGGTACCTCGGCGCGTCCGGCACTCTCACTGCGCCCCCTCCGACGTCGCATTCCGTCGACAGATTCACCTGGAACAATCACGCCCGGCCGGCCACCAGTTTCACCGGCGACACCGGCTCGGGACCCGGAGGCCTGTGGACCGCTACGCCCCACTACGACTGGGCACAGAACCCGTCCGGGACGGCGTCGTCCTACATCAGCTCCCCGCTGAGCAACAACATGACGGTCATCGGGGGCGGCGCGGTGTACCTCTGGGTCAAGGCGTCAGTTCCGAACGTCGATCTCCAGGTGACCGTGTCGGAGGTCCGCCCGGACGGCATGGAGACGTTCGTCCAGGACGGGTGGCTCCGGGCCAGCGAGCGCAAGCTCGACCGCCAGCAGAGCACGGTTCTGTACCCGGCGCCCACGTTCAGCCGCGCTGATGCAGCGCCGCTGCCGAAGGGCCGCTTCGCACTCATCGCGATTCCCCTCTACTACGAAGGCCACGTGTACCGCAAGGGGTCGCGGATCAGGATCATCATTGCGGCGCCGGGCGGCGACCAGCCGATCTGGGGATTCAGCCGCACGCAGCCGGCGGGCAACGCAACCGTCTCGCTCCGAATCGGCCTTCCAGGTCCCTCGATGCTGGTGCTACCGGTCGTCCCGAGCGTCGCGGTGCCCACCGGGCTGCCGCCCTGTCCCGGCCTGCGCGGAGAGCCATGCCGGCAGTTCTGAGTCTTCGCGCACGGCGCGCCCGTTAAGCGCTGTGTAAGTAATCCCGGCGGCATGCCGATGTTGCCTGTAGGATCGAGACGGCGTCCGGTATGGAGGGTCGCGTGAAGGCCCTGTCAACCGATGCCGCGTCCCCCGCAGCCGTGCGGCGTTTCCCAGGCGCCGAAGGAAAGGGGGCACGCCAACCGAACAGGAGAAAACATGGGACCAGATCAGGTCGCATCGGCCGGGGAGGTGCGTCCCGTCTCGATGCCGCTGGTGGACCGCATCGCGAGCGGCGTGGTGACGGCGGCTCCGCCCATCCTCCTCGGGATTGGGATGTGGCTCGGCTGGACCGGAAATCTCTTTGACTGGCGCGATCTCCTGATCCTGGCGCTCAGCTACATGGTCATCGGCACGGGCATAACGGTCGGCTTTCATCGCCTGCTGACCCACAGAAGCTTCAAATGTCATCGCATCGTCCGCGCGGGCTTCGCGGCGCTCGGATCGGCCGCAGCCGAAGGGCCTGTGATCGACTGGGTCGCAACCCACCGCAAGCACCACGTCTTCTCTGACGTCGCTGGCGATCCTCACAGCCCCCACGTCGACCACGGCTCCGGTTGGACAGGGGCGGTCCGTGGGCTGATTCACGCGCATCTCGGATGGGTGTTCAGCGATATGGAAGTAGCCGACGAACGCCGCTACGCCAAGGATCTGCTCGACGACCCGCTGATTCGTTTCGTTGACCGCACGTTTGTGCTCTGGGTAGTGCTGGGTCTGGCGGCGGCATTCGGGCTCGGCGTGGCGCTGTCGGGCACGGTGAAAGGCGGCCTCACCGCGCTGCTGTGGGGAGGTGCCGCACGGATCTTCCTGATGCACCACTCGACCTTCTCGATCAACTCCATCTGCCACTTCTTCGGCCGCCAGGACTACGACACGGGCGACGAATCGCGGAATGTCGTCTGGCTCGCGATCCCCACCTGGGGCGAGGCCTGGCACAACAACCATCACGCCTTCCCGACCTCGTACAGGCATGGTTTGCGCTGGTGGCAGATCGATCCGTCGGCGATGATCATCCGCACGATGGAGGCGGTCGGGATGGCGTGGGATGTCGTTCGCGTCGACTCCGAGCGTCAGGCGAAGAAGGCCCTGCCGCAGGCGGCGTAGCGCCGCGAATCCGCACGAGGGCATACGCCCTCGCCGGCATGGTCCGGCACGCGCCGCGCCTCCGAGCGCCATCTGAATAGCCTTACGCGCCGATGGCTTTCGCTCGCACTGCTCCCCTCCGGCGCGAACTGGAGACAGCACTCCCGCGCCGTCCGTTCAGCTTGCGCTTCTGGGATGGCAGTGGCGTGGAGGCGACCGAGCCCGACTCGCCGACCCTCACGCTCCGCTCGCCGCGGGCACTGGCGCACGCACTGCGGGCCCCCGGAGAGCTGGGATTGGGGCGGGCGTACGTGGCCGGTCTGCTCGACGTCGACGACCTGGACGGTGCGTTACGGATGGTTGACACGTTCGAACCGCCGCGGCTGACGCCGGCTCAAGGTGCCCGGCTCGCGTTGGCGCTGGTGCGCGCCTGCGGCCTGACCGTCCCGCCGCGGCGACCGGCGGCCGAGCTGCGGCTGCGAGGCGAGCGCCACACGATCGCCCGCGATCGCCGCGCGGTCCGCCACCACTACGACATCGGCAACGACTTCTTCGCACTGTTCCTCGACAAGTCGATGACCTACAGCTGCGCTTACTTCGCAGGCGGCGCGCAGACGCTCGAGGAGGCTCAGGAGGCCAAGCTCGAGCTCGTCTGTCAGAAGCTCGAGCTACGCGAGGGCGAGCGGGTGCTCGACGTCGGCTGCGGTTGGGGGAGCTTCGTCCTGCACGCCGCCGAGCACCACGGGGTCAGGGCGCTCGGCGTGACCCTGTCCGAGCCCCAGGCGCAGCTCGCACAGCAGCGGGCGCGCGCAGCGGGCCTCGCCGACCGGGTCGAGGTCCGTGTCGCCGACTACCGGGAGATCGTCGGGGAGGAGTTCGACGCGATCGCCAGCATCGGGATGGTCGAGCATGTCGGCGCCGAGCGGATCGATGTGTACATGCGCAGACTGGCGGGGCTGCTCCGTGACGAGGGACGTCTGCTCAACCACGGGATCGCGAAGCTCATGGACTTCGACACGCCCGATGAAGGGGCTTTCTCCGAGCGGTTCGTGTTCCCGGACGGCGTGCCGCTGCCGCTATCCCGGGTCCAGCAGGCGCTCGAGCGAACCGGCCTCGTGACCACCCACGTGGAGGGGCTCCAGGACGACTACGCGCGGACGTTGACGCACTGGATCGAGCGCTACGAGGAGCGCTGGGCGGACTCAGTCGCGCTCGCGGGGATCGAGCGGGCGCGGATCTGGCGGCTGTACCTACGGGCGGCCCGTCAGGGATTCGAGACCGGCTGGGCATCGGTCTACCAGGTCCTCGCACATAACCCCTGAACAGGACTTCACAGCGGTTCGCCCGCGCGGTATGTTGCGGGTAAGTCCCCAGATACCTCGAGGGAGGAACAGCATGAGCACAACCGTTGCCGTCCGGTTGAACGTCAACGGCACGGTGCACGAGCTCGAGGTGGAGCCCCGCCTGCTGCTGGTGCACGCGCTGCGTGA
>CATPAX010000095.1 GCA_955652215.1 uncultured Solirubrobacteraceae bacterium
ACCCGGTGGTGTACGGAGCGATCGTGCTGCTCATGCGCCCGCGGATGGAGCGCTTCTCGGCGAGCACCTGGATCGACGGTGCGATCGCCGCCACCACCGCGGCGGCGGTAGCCGCTGCGCTCGCCTTCGATCCGATTCTCGCAAGCTTGATCCAGGGCGGCGTCGCCAACACCGCGCTGAACCTGGCGTACCCGATGGCAGACCTCGCGCTACTGGCGATCGTGGTGATCGCATTCGCCCTGGTCGGTTGGCGACCTGGACGGGTCTGGCTGTTGCTCGGGCTGGGGCTGGGGGTCAGCTCGATCGCCGACACCGCTGATCTCTACCAGCTCGCGAACAACAACTACCACGTGGGTGGGATCGTCGACTCGTTGTGGGTCCTGTCGGCTCTGCTGGTGTCGCTGGCGCCCTGGCAACAAGAGGTGCGCCGCCAGGAGCGACGGTTCGAGGCCACGTGGCTGCTGCTCGTGCCGGGGGCGTTCGGCATGATTGCGCTTGGAGTCCTCCTCTACGCAGGCTTCGAGCATGTGGGCGCGCTCGGCCTGATCCTCGCGGGCGTGGCGATCCTGCTCGTGATCGTCCGGGCCGCTTGGACATTCCGAGAGAACCTGCGGCTGCTCGAGACCTCGCGTCACGATGCCGTGACCGACTCGCTGACCGGGCTCGGCAACAGACGCCTAATGACCGCGGAGCTCGAGCGCGCACTGGCGAACGGCCGGTCATCGGCGCCGGCGATGCTTGCTGTGTTCGACCTCGACGGCTTCAAGCTCTACAACGACAGATTCGGGCATATGGCAGGAGACACCCTCCTTTCGTTGCTCGGACATCGGCTGGAGCTCGCGGTCGCGGGCGCGGGAAGCGCGTTTCGCCCCGGTGGAGACGAGTTCTGCGTGCTGCTGTCCTGCGAGCGGCGAGAGGCGGACGCACGCATCGCCGCCGCGGCGTCGGCGCTCGCGGCAGATGGTGATGGCTTCAGTGTCACCGCGTCGTTCGGTCGAGCGTGGATCCCGAGCGAGGCCGACGCTCCGTCAGCGGCCCTGCGGCTTGCCGACGACCGCATGTATGCCCAGAAGGGTGGTCGCCGTGGGTCTGCCAGGCAGCAGACCCACGACGTGCTCCTTGGTGTCCTGCGTGAGCGGGAGCCGAACCTTCACGAGCATCTCCGGGAGGTGGGCCGCTTGGCGAGGGTCGTCGGCAGCAACCTCGGGATGAACGCGGAGGAGCTCGACGAGCTGCACCGGGCCGCGGAGCTCCACGACATCGGCAAGGCGGCGGTTCCAGACACGATCTTGAACAAGCCCGGTCCGCTCGAGGAGCAGGAATGGGCGTTCATGCGCCGGCATACCCTGATTGGCGAGCGGATCCTGCTTGCGGCGCCGGCCCTGGCGCCGGCAGCTGGCACCGTGCGCTCGAGCCACGAGCGGTGGGACGGCTCGGGCTATCCCGACCGGCTGCGCGGCGAGGCGATCCCACTTGCCGCGCGGATCGTCGCGGTCTGCGATGCGTTCGATGCCATCACCAGCGATCGCCCGTACGCACCCGCGCGCACCCGCGCGCAGGCCATTGACGAGCTGCGAGCGCAGGCGGGCACGCAGTTCGATCCGACTGTTGTAGAGGCATTTCTGGTTGCGCTCAAGCAGCTACCGGCAGCTCGGCTCCGGGTCGTCAGAACTGTCGCGCAAGCCTGAGGGGCGGAACAAGGGGCCCCTCCAACTGGGCGCTCTGGCGAAATGACGGTGGATCTCGTTGGCATAAGCACGCCCCAAGGAGTCGGCGTTCTCAGCCAGCCATTCGGTAAAGGAGATCTGGCCGACAGGCTCGCGGTCGGACACCAGGAGTCCCGCGGTCAAGCCCGCGATCTCGCCCCTGGTGAGCACGACATCCCGGGTCACGTGCCGTAACCCGAGGTCGATCCGACACGCTCCCGGCGCAGCGCGACTGGACCGGTCATCTGGAACTCCGCGCGGGGCCGGCTGCGGTGAGGAGTAGCGGGCGCGAGCGAGACACCGGGGCGCGCAGTTCAGGCCCTCGGAGGGCTGATTGCGCGGCAGGCCCGCGTGGCCCCGAGAGGCCTGCGCTTTGATCAAGTCATCGGCTCGCGCCCAACGAAAACCTAACGCGTTGGCGCGAGCGCTGCCACCCCAGGGATCACGTCGTGCCCGCAAATAGCGATCATCACGATCACGGCACAGATCCTCGCGGCGACGCACCCCGTCGCCGATCGCCCGTACCATCGGGTCGATGCCTCGGCCGGGGGTAAGACGTTCGTGCCCGCAACGCGATCGATGACGACTACAGCACCTCAACCCACGGTCACGGCAGCACCGCCGCCGCCTCCGCCGGGACTCCCGCCGGCAGGATTCCCGCCAGAGCCGCCTCGGCGCTCGGTCATTTGGCGCGTGGTCCTTGGCTGCGCGCTCACCCTGATCTGCGCGATGGGGATCGGCGCAACGTTCGTGCTCGAGCAGGTGCACACGCTCCGCGACGCGCTCAGCATCAATCCGGACCTCAACCTTTCGCAGGGTTCGCTTGCCCCTACCGGTTGGGGCGACCCGGAGACGCTGCTGCTGGTCGGCAACGACCAGCGCTCGCTGACGCAGTACTACCACGTCGCGGTACCCCCCCTGGCCAACGAGATGCTGCTCGTCCGCCTCGACCCGAGCAAACCGTACATCTCGATGATGTCGATCCCACGCGAACTCGCGGTGACGATCTATCCACCTGGGAGGCCGCGGTACACCAATCGCCTGAATTCCGCCTACACGTACGGGATCGGGACGCTTGTCTCGACGATCAAGCGCGTGCTCGGCCTGGATGTGAACCACGTAATCGTGACCACGTTCGGCAATTTCAAACGCGCTGTCGACGAGATGGGTTGCGTGTATTCGACCGTCGACCAGCGCTACTACCACGTCAATCTGCCTGGCGGCGATCAGTACCAGGAGATCAATCTGGAGCCCGGCTACCAGAACCTCTGCGGCGAACAGGCGCTTGAGTTCGTCTCCTACCGCCACACGGACACCTCACTGGTCCGCGATGCCCGCGACCAGAGCTTCCTGCTCGACGTCAAGAAGCAGTACGGGCCCACGCTCGTCACCAACATCGGCGGCTTTGAGCACATCTTCGGCCAAGCCGTGCAGACCGACAGCGGCCTTCATTCGAGCACCGAGCTCCTGAACCTGATCGGGACGCTGATCTCATCGGCCGGCCTCACCGTCCGCCAGGTGCCGTTCCAAACGAACCTGTTCCCCGCGGGCGGAATTTCATGCTCCTGCGTCACCTCCACCCCGGGGCAGATCTCCGCAAGCGTCCACGCGTTCCTGGTCGGTGGCGCGGCTCCGGCCACGCGAAACACTGCGGCAGCCGCCCATGCCGTCCAGCGCCGTATCGTCATCGCGCACCTTCCGCTGGTCCCGACCGGCCCCGACGAGCTGACGCAGGCGCGCTCCGCGGCCGCGAGCATGCCTTTCCCCTACGAGTATCCCCGCGTGCAGGATCGCGGCGGCAGCATCATCCCTGTGAACCTGCACAGCTACCACATCCGCGCTCCCGGGGGAACGAGCTACCCGATCTATGTGCAGGTCTTCTCGGCAGCTCAATTGGGACAGTTCTACGACGTCCAGGGCACAACGTGGACGGGTCTCCCGC
>CATPAX010000096.1 GCA_955652215.1 uncultured Solirubrobacteraceae bacterium
ACAGTTGTCGGGCTGCTCGCCGGGTTCTACCGCGGCTGGATGGACACCCTGCTCATGCGTACTGTCGACGTGTTCCTGGCTTTCCCGGTCCTGGTCCTTGGTCTTGGCATCGCGGCGGCATGCGGAGTTCGGGGATGCTTGAGCGGGCTGATCCAGCCCGGGATCGCGACCGTGATCTTCATCATCATCATCTCGAACTTCACGTACATCGCGCGCATCGTGCGCGGGCAGGTCCTTTCGCTGCGCGAGAAGGAGTTCATCGAGGCCTCGCGCTCGCTCGGCGCTTCGAACCGAAGGATAGTTTTCAAGGACATCATGCCCAACCTGACCGCGCCGCTGATCGTCTACTCGAGTCTCCTGGTCCCGACGAACATCCTGTTCGAAGCGGCTCTCTCGTTCCTCGGCGTGGGCGTCCGAGACCCGACGCCGAGCTGGGGTGCAATGATCAACAAGGCCAGTGAGAACTACAGCACCGAGTGGTGGTATTTGACTTTCCCGGGCATAGCGCTGTTGCTGACCGTCCTTGCCTTCAACCTCATGGGGGACGGACTGCTCGATGCGCTCAATCCCAGGGGGAGACGGTGAGGGCAACAAACCGGAGCGCGAGGAGCGCTCCGCGTCGCAAACACACAAGAGGAGGAACCCTATGAGGACCCACGTACGCACGGGGCTCGCGTTCGCGAGCACCGCGCTGGTGGTCGTCGCCCTGGCAGCCTGCGGCTCGAGCAGCAGCTCGAGCAGCGGGGGGTCGGGAGGTGGCACCACGAGCACCGCGAGCCTGCCGCTGAAGCCGGGCGAGAATCCGGTCGGCCAGCAGCTCAACGGCAAGAAGAAGGGCGGGATCCTGACCGTCTACTCGTCGGGCGATTTTCAGCACCTTGATCCTGGTGAGGCCTACTACGCGGTGGATTACGTATTGATGTACGCGACGCAGCGACCGCTGTATTCGTATGCGCCCAACCAGGAGCAGACCACGACGCCCGACCTGGCGTCCGGACCGCCGATCGTTACCGACGGCGGCAAGACCGTCACGGTCCACATTCGGTCTGGAGTTCACTTCAGCCCGCCCGTGAATCGTGAGGTGACCTCGGCCGACGTCAAGTTCGCGATCGAGCGCGGTGCCAACCCGAACGTGGCAAATGCCTACTTCGCGCCGTACTTCGGGGACCTCGTGGGCGCGGCAAGCGCCAAGGGTGGCCCGATTTCTGGCATCGTGACGCCGGACAAGACCACGATCGTCTTTCATCTGACCAAACCAACGGCTGCGCTGCTGGAAGGTGCGATGAGCTTGCCGCTGACCGCGCCGCTACCGGCCGAGTTCGTCGCGCCGCTCGACAAGCACAGCCCGACGACGTTCGGCACCAACTACATGGTCGGCACGGGTCCGTACATGATCAAGTCGGACCCGCAGACCGGGAAGTTCGCCGGCATCGGCTACCAGGCGGGCAAATCGACGACCCTGGTGCGCAACCCGAACTGGAGCGCCTCGACCGACTTCCGCCCCGCGTACCTGGACGGGATCAACGTGTCCGTAGGCGGCGACGCCACGGTCATCGGGCAGCAGGTGCTGAAGGGCTCGCACGCAACGCAGCTCGACACGCCGGCCCAGTCGATCGTCAAGCTCGCCTACCAGCAGTACCCCTCGCAGATCACGTTCACCACCGGGTCGGGCGACCACTACGTCGCGCTGAACAACGCACACGGGCCGTTCACGAACGTGAACCTGCGCAGGGCGGTGTGGGCCGCGCTAAATCGCGAGGCGATCGTGAAGGCGCGGGGCGGACCGCTCGTCGCCCAGCCGCTGACGCATTACATCTACCCGGGCGTCAACGGATATCAGCAGGCGGGCGGAGCTGCGGGTCCGCAGGTCGACTACAACCGCAACGTCAACGGTGACATGACCGTCGCCACCAAGTACATGAAGCTCGCGGGATACCCGAGCGGCAAGTACACCGGTAGCGCAACGGTGCAGGTCGTCGGCGCCAACAGCGGCAACGATCCGGCCATCATCCAGATCGTCAACCAGGATCTGACCAGCCTCGGCTTCAAGACCCACGTCTCCGAGGTGGATCAGGCGGTGATGTACGGCAAGTACTGCCAGGTGCCCAAGCAGGAGATCGACGCCTGTCCGACCGTAGGTTGGATCCGCGACTTCGCGGATCCGCTGACGGTGCTGTTCGTGCCGTTCTTTGGCAACTACGGCGGGATCCAGAACATCATCCCGACCAACAACTCGAACTGGGGGCAGGTCAACAACGCTGCCATCAATCAGGCGATGCTCAACGCGTCGCTCGTCGTCGACCCCAGCGCGCGGGCCCAGGCATGGGCGAACGTCGACAAGATGCTTGTCGATCAGGCCGTCGCCGTTCCTGAGGAGGCCGTCAACCAGCCGAACATCGAGAGCAAGGACGTGGCCGGTGTCAGCCAGCTCTGGAATGAAGGAAGCTGGGACTGGAGCTTCACGTCACTGAAGTAACCCTGCCAGTGCCGGTGGGCCCCCGCTCTCTCAGCGCGGGGGCCCACTCGGCAGACATGCCGAGGTAAGAGCCATGACCGCTTACATCATCCGCCGGGTTCTGTGGGGCATCGTCCTGCTGCTGCTCGTGAGCGCGTTGACGTTCCTGTTCTTCTACGTCTTTCCCTCAGCTGATCCGGCGCTTCTGCGCGCAGGCAGGAATGCGAGTCCGGCGAACGTCGCCTACATCCGCCACGAACTGGGTCTCGACAAGCCGATCTACACCCAGTTCTTCAACTACATGAAGGGGATCATCCTTCACGGCAACTTCGGCTACAGCTACTACAGCGGCCAATCGGTGCTGAGCCTGATCAAGAACCGGCTGCCGGCCACCATCTCCCTGGCCGTCGGCGCCGCGATCGTCTGGCTCCTGATGGGCGTGTTCGTCGGGATCGTCTCCGCGATCAAGCGGGGCAGCATCCTCGACCGCGCGGCGATGGGCACCGCCCTGATATTCGTCTCGATGCCGGTGTTCTTCCTCGGCCTGCTCATGCTGTTCACGTTCGCCAACGACATCGGCAAGTTTCATATCTTCCCGTCGGCAGGCTCGTACGTCGGACTGACGGTCGATCCGGTCAAGTGGTTCGAGTCTTTGCTCCTGCCCTGGTTCGTGCTGGCGTCGACCAACGCGGCGATCTATTCGCGCCTGCTGCGCGGCAGCCTGCTCGAGGTGATGGGGGAGGACTACATCCGCACGGCTCGCGCGAAGGGACTCGGGGAGCGTCGCGTGATCATGCGACACGGGGTCCGCTCGGCGATCACCCCGATCGTCACGGTCCTCGGGCTGGACATCGGGTTCCTGCTGGGCGGCGCAGTCATAGCCGAGAAGGTGTTCACCATCCACGGCGTCGGGCTGCTCAACTATCAGGCGATAGTCTCATCCGACTTTCCGATTGTGCAGGCGACCGTGCTCCTCGCCGCGATGTTCATAGTCATCGCGAACATCGGCGTCGATATCGCCTACGCCTACCTCGATCCGCGGGTACGCTACTCGTGATGGAATCGAGGGTGCGCCGCTCGTGAGCGAAGACGGGCTGCTGAACGTCGAGAACCTGGTCGTCGAGTTCTCGACCGACGACGGCGTGGTCCACGCCGTGGACGGCATCTCGTATTCGGTGGCAAAGGGAAAGACGCTGGGGATCGTCGGCGAGTCCGGGTCGGGCAAGAGCGTTTCATCGCTCACCACCCTCGGCTTGACCCGGGCGCCGAACGCGCGAATCGAAGGCCGGATGATGTTCGAGGGAACCGATCTGGTGACGGCGTCCGACGATCAGCTGCGAAAGATCCGCGGCGACGACATCGCGATGATTTTCCAGGACCCGCTCTCCTCGCTGCATCCGTTCTACAAGGTGGGGTTCCAGCTCGTCGAGGCGATGCAGGCGCACCGCGACATCTCGAAGGCAAACGCCCGCAAGCGGGCGGTGGAGCTGCTCGAGCTGGTGCGAATCCCCGACCCCAAGGGGCGGATCGACCAGTTCCCGCACGAGTTCTCGGGGGGGATGCGCCAGCGGGCAATGATCGCGATGGCGCTGGCCAACGACCCGAAGCTGCTGATCGCGGACGAGCCGACCACCGCTCTCGACGTGACGGTGCAAGCCCAGATCCTGGCCCTGCTGGGCGACCTCCAGCAGCGGCTCGGAACAGCGATCATCATTATCACGCACGATCTGGGAGTCGTGGCCGAGATCGCCGACGAGATCTGCGTGATGTACTCCGGCCGAATCGTCGAGCGGGCACCGACCGAGCAGATCTTCCATCGGCCCGAGCATCCCTACACCTGGGGCCTGCTCAAGTCGATCCCGCGGCTCGACACCCCTCGGGGCGAGGAGCTCGTCCCGATCGCCGGTCGTCCTCCGAGCCTGATTCAGCGGCCCCCCGGATGCCACTTCCATCCCCGCTGTCCATACGTCCGCGAGCCCCACAAGCGAATCGACCCGAGGCTCGAGCCGGTGCCGGACGAGCCTGGTCACCAGGTGGCCTGCCTGCTTGCCTCCGACGTTCGCAGGCGGATCTGGCGCGAGCTTCAGGCAGGCGAGTCGCCGGCAAACCTACGCCGGCTGGCCGATGACGGCGCTCAACCGGTAGCTTCGCCAGTGAGCGATCTGGCTGCGGAGGCCAGTGGCTCTGGCGTCGAGGAGAGTCAGTCGTGAGCGAGACGAACGGCACACCGCTGATCCAGGTGCGCGACCTCGTCAAGCACTTCCCGATCACCAAGGGGATCATCATCCAGCACAAGGTCGGGGCGGTGCAAGCCGTCGATGGAGTGTCGTTCGATGTGGTCAAGGGGGAGACGCTGGGGCTCGTTGGCGAGACGGGCTGCGGCAAGAGCACCACGGCGCGGCTGATCATGCGTCTCCTGGATCCAACCTCGGGCCAGATCCTGTTCGACGGGGAGAACATCGCGGAGCGCAAGGGCGACGGGCTGAAGGCGCTTCACCGCGAGATGCAGATGGTCTTCCAGGACCCCTACTCCTCGCTCAATCCACGAAGACGGGTCGGCACGATCATCGGCGAGCCGTTCGTGATTCACGGGATGCTCAAGGGCGAGGGTGAGCGAACGAAACGCGTCCAGGAGCTCATGGACCGCGTAGGACTGAACCCCGAGCACTACAACCGCTTTCCGCACGAGTTCTCCGGTGGGCAGCGGCAGCGGATCGGCGTCGCACGCGCGATCGCGCTCGAGCCGAAGGTCCTCGTCGCCGACGAGCCCGTCTCAGCGCTCGACGTCTCGATCCAGGCGCAGGTGCTGAACCTGCTGCTGGCGCTCAAGCGCGAGATGGGCCTGACGCTGATCTTCATCGCCCACGACCTGTCTGTCGTCCGCCACATGTGCGACCGGGTCGCGGTGATGTACCTCGGGAAGATCGCCGAGATCGGTCCCAACGACCCGCTCTACGGCTTCCCCCGCCATCCCTACACCGGCGCGCTGCTGTCGGCGGTGCCCGTGCCCGACCCCACCGGAGGGCAGCAGAAGCGCACCCTTCTCTCAGGCGACGTGCCCAGCCCGGCGAATCCGCCCAAGGCCTGCCGGTTCCACACGCGGTGCCCAAAAGCGCGGGACCTGTGCTCGCAGGAGGAGCCACCGCTCGAGAGCAAGGGCAGCGGAACGTTCGCCGCGTGCCACTTTCCGCTTACCGAAGAGGAGGCGAGGTTGAGCCTGCCGGCAGCGCTCGCCGGGTCCGGCTCTGACTTCCGCGCCGGCCTTCACTCCTCTTCGACGTAGAGTGACTCGCGGGCGAGCTCGTCGCCGCCCTTGCCCCACAGCTTGACCTCGAGGTAGTCCGCGCGGTAGTTGTCGGGGGCGATCAGCGTGAAGCGCTCCTGCACCAGCTCGCACTGATCTACGGCAAGGTTCGCCAGCTCGGCTGTCACGACCGCGCCTCCTGGCACCAGGGGCACCCCCCACACCAGCGTCAGATCGGCCGTGTTGCCCTGCTCGCCGCGCCAGCTACCGATCACGTCATCGTTGAGATCGAGCTTCCACTCTGGGTTCGAGTCGGCGGTCTCGGATGTGAAGTCTGCCACGGCGATGAAGTCGCTCGGGCCCCCGGCACCGTCCGCAAAAGACACGAAGCCGAACAGGTCGTAGCCCGCGCTGGTGCGTGAGACTGCCGGCAGGTAGGTGCGCCCGGCGTATGTGCGGTCAGGGAACCAGGCGATCTCACCAGGCTCGCCGAGCTCCTCGCCTTCGGTATCGATCTCGCGGCACGCAGCGAGGAAGTGGCTGGCGAGCGTGTCCGCCCAGCGGCCGTAGGGGAGCCCCTCCTGGGGAGGCTCTGCGGCGAAGCTGATGACAAACCGGTCTGTGGGCGGCACGTGGGGGAGCCTACATCGTGAGGCGATCGATGCCCCCGGCGACGCAAGGGGCATCGATCGCCCCACGATGCAGACACCTCACTTGAGCCCCACCGCCTGCCGAGTGAGCGTTAGAAGGCGCCGCGCCGGCTGAGCACCGCGGGGATGGTCCTGAGCAGGATTGTGAGGTCCAGGAGGACCGACCACCGCTCCAGATAGAGGAAGTCGAGGCGGACGAGGTCGTCGAAGTCGAGCTCGGCTCGGCCGGAGACCTGCCACAGGCCGGTGATCCCGGGGAGGACGAGGTAGCGCTTCTTGTGCCACTGCTCGAGCCGGTCGAAGTCGCGCATCGGCAGCGGTCGAGGCCCGACGAGCGACATGTCGCCGCGCACGACGTTCACCAGCTGCGGCAGCTCATCGAGGGAGAAGCGCCGCAGCAAGCGACCCACTCGCGTCAGGCGGGGGTCCTGGCGGATCTTGAACAGAGCTCCCGACAGCTCGTTCAGCGACTCGAGCTCGGTCTGGATCTGATCTGCGTGCTCGCGCATCGTCCGGAACTTGAAGCAGTAGAACGGCTTGCTGGCCATTCCCGGCCGGACCGAGCGGTAGATGATCGGACCGGGCGAGCTCAGCTTCACCGCGATCGCGATCACCAGCAGGATCGGTGAGAAGAGGACCAGCAGGATCGTTGAGATCACGAGATCGAAGGTCCGCTTGATCGCGAAGTCGACGCCCTGAAACA
This sequence comes from uncultured Solirubrobacteraceae bacterium, assembly GCA_955652215.1. The sequence continues at coordinate 7,053 of CATPAX010000096.1, forward strand.
CGGGTGGCCTCAGCGTGAACAGCGGCACGGACTGACCGGGAACGAACTCGGCCCGGTCCATCAGGATCTCCATCGTCGTCGGGGCGACATGAACCGTGACGCCCCGCTGGTGGCACAGATCCACTAGCTCGACCGCGTCGTCCTGAGGGAAGTCAGGGTCGGCGATGATCACTTCCTGGATGCGCTCTGACTCCAGCAGCTGAGGCACCTGCGCGAGCTCGCCCAGAAGGCGCAGACCGTTCTGCGGCATCGGGTGCAGCGAAACGCATCCGATGATCTCGACGGGGGTCCTGGCTCGCCCGGAAAGCGCCTGAGCGACGTCCTCGAGGTGCTTGCCAGACCCAACCAGCAGGGCTCGACGCCTGTAGCCCGCTCTTTCCAGCAGCCACCCCGTGACGCGGACATGAAGCTCGCGCAGCCCAGTGATGTAGGCGATCCCGAACACGGCAGACCCGTAGAAGACGAAGTAGCTGTTGAAGTGCTCGCCGCTGGCTAGCGCGAACACAAGCGCGATCACGGTCGCTTGGAGCAAGGCCGTTGTGATGCGAGTGAAGCCTTGCCTGCGAGCGCGCTCGCGGTACAGATCGACG
>CATPAX010000097.1 GCA_955652215.1 uncultured Solirubrobacteraceae bacterium
GGCGCCTATCCCGCTAGCGGTGCTCATGTTCTGTGACGAGTATCCCGCTACCGTGTTCTCAGCGGCAGCGCCGATAATCCCCCCGGCTCGAGCTCATGAAGCTGATCATCCAGATTCCGTGTTTCAACGAGGAGGCTCAGCTACCGCTGACACTCGGTCGCCTCCCCCGCCAAGTCGACGGGTTTGACGCGGTCGAATGGCTGATAATCGACGATGGGTCGACCGACCGCACGATCGAGGTGGCCCGAGCGCATTCCGTCGATCATGTCGTTCGGCTCACTAACCACAAAGGGCTCGCGGCGGCGTTCCAGGCCGGACTCGACGCGGGACTGAAGCTCGGCGCCGACGTGATCGTCAACACCGACGCCGACAACCAATACGAGGGCGCCGACATTCCCAAGCTCGTCGCCCCGATCATCCACGGGCAGGCCGACATGGTCGTGGGCGATCGCCAGGTGATGACGATCAAGCACTTCTCCGGTGCCAAGAAGCTGCTCCAGCGCCTGGGCTCCTGGGTGGTGCGCCAGGCCTCCTCGACCGACATTCCCGATACCACGTCCGGATTTCGCGCCTATAACCGCGAGGCCGCGCTACAGATGCAAGCGGTCTCGAAGTTCACGTACACGCTCGAGACGATCATCCAGGCGGGAAAGCTGCTGGTCGCAATCGAGCATGTTCCGATCAGGACCAACCCGCGCACCCGGCAATCGCGTCTGTTCCCGTCGAGCGCCGCATACGTCAGGCGCAATGCGCTGTCGATCTTCAGGATCTACTCCCAGTATCAGCCGCTCAAGGTGTTCTGGGGAGGGGCCGTGGTGATGGGGCTCGCCGCGTTCGCCGTGTTCATCCGCTTCGTCATCTACTTCATCGAGAATCCGCACGCCGGGCCAAGGCACATCCAGTCGCTGATCGCGGGCGCCGTGTTGTTCATCGCGGCTGTGCAGCTCGGCTCGCTGGGGGTCATCGGTGATCTGCTCGATGCGCAGCGGACGCTCTCGCAGCGCACATTCGAGCGGGTCAGGAGGATCGAGCTTCAGCTCGGCGTCGAGCCCTCTCACTACGAGCCTGGCGCGCGACCCTCCGAGACCACCGCTCCGCAGGGCCCCGATGATCGTCCCAAGGAGGCCGGCGCGGCTGACCGCGAGGCTCTCGAGGTATGAGCGCGAGGGAGCTCGCCGGGACGCCGCAGAACGCGGCAGCGGTGCCCACGGGCAACACGTTCGATAAGTACGGGTCGAGCAATCCGGTAGTCAAGCGCCTGATGGCAGGTTTCGGGGGAGCACTCGACGCGCTGTTCGAGCGCGCCGCTCCGCAGTCGGTGCTGGATGTCGGATGCGGCGAGGGGGTGCTGACCGAGCAGTGGGCAGCCCGGCTTGGACGCAGGCGGGTGGTGGGCTTCGACCTCGAGGACCAAAAGCTCCAGGCGGAGTGGGCTACGAGGCAGCGGGAGAACCTCGAGTTCAGATCGGGGAGCGCTGAAAGTCTCCCGTTCGCCGACGGCGAGTTCGATTTCGCGGCGGCCACGGAGGTGCTCGAGCACATAGCCGACCCGGACCTCGTGCTCGGCGAGATGGCGAGGGTCGCAAACCGGCATCTGCTCGTGTCGGTTCCGCGCGAGCCGCTGTGGCGAGCACTAAATGTCGCCAGAGGCGCGTACCTTCGCGATCTCGGCAACACCCCCGGTCACTTGAACCATTGGTCGAAGGGAGCGTTCGTGTCCTGGCTCGGGCGTCATGGTGAGGTATCCGAGATTCGCTCCCCGTTCCCGTGGACGATGGTGCTGGTGCGGGTCGGCTGATGGCAGACGGCCAGGGCGGGGAGCAGATAATCACCCTGCCGGACCTGCAAGAACCAGCCGCGCCGATACCGCAGTCGCCGGCGTCGGCCTCCTACGCATCGGGAGCCCGGATCCTCTCGATCGGGATCGCCTCAACGGGGATCTTCACGTTCGCCTACCTCGCGACCGCAAGCCGGGTACTCGACCCGTCCTCCTATTCACGGGTGTCGCTGTGCTGGGCGATCATGTTCGTGATCTTGTCGGTCATCTACCGGCCGATCGAGCAGCTCCTCTCGCGAACGATCGCGGACCGGCGGGCCCGCGGCCTGCATGGACACTCGCTGCGGGTTCCGGCGGCCATCCAGGCCGGGTTCGCGGCGCTCTTCCTTGCCGTCGCGCTGGTGCTGCGCACGCAGATCGAGCGGGGGATCTTCGACGGATCCTCGGCGCTGTACTGGATCCTCGTCGTCGGCGTGCTCGCCTACGCCGCGAGCTATTTCGCCCGCGGATGGCTGGCGGGCCATCAGCGCTTCGAGCTCTATGGCGCACTGGTGTTCCTCGAGTCGACCTCACGGTTCCTGTTCGCTCTCGCAGTGGCGGTCGGGATCGGGTCTGGACAGGGGGTCGTGGCGCTGGGCATGGCAGTGGCTCCGTTCGCCTCACTGTGCGTGATCCCATTTGCGTTCTCGCGCGTGAGGGCGCGCGCGCCAGCCGGTCTGCCGATCGCTGACGCGGCGCGCGAAGGCCCTGCGCACGGCCAGCTCGAGGAGGCCGCGACGGACCTCACGCTCAGGCACGGGGCTGGATTCGCGGTGGCCGTCGTCGGGATCATGCTCTCCGAGCAGACACTGATGAACGCCGGAGTTCTGATCGTCGCCATCAACGCAGCGGGAAGCGCTGCCGTGACTACGGGGATCACAGGTTTCGTGTTCAACGTACTGCTGATCGTGCGGGCGCCGCTCCAGCTCTTTCAGGCGATACAGACCTCGATCCTCCCCCACCTGGCGGGCCTCGAGGCCCGCGAGTCAGATGCAGAGTTCCACCGCGCGATCAGAACCACGATCGCCGTTATCGCCGCGTTCGCCGCCACGGTGGCGATCGGGTTGCTCGCGGTCGGGCCGCTTGTGATGACCGCAGTGTTGGGGAATAAGGGCTTTCACTACGACCGTCTCGGTCTCGCTGTCGTGGGCCTGGGAATGGGTCTGCACCTCGCGGCCGGGACGCTCAACCAGGCCGCGCTGGCGCGAGGAAGAGCCGGCCTCGCCTCACTGGCCTGGCTGTGCTCGGCGGCGCTGTTCGTCGTGCTGGTGTCGACGCCGACGATCAGCAACCAGGTGACCAGGGTCGAGGTCGGCTATTTCACCGCTGCACTCGTGCTCTGCGGGCTGCTCTGGGCGCTGTATCGGCGCTCGGCGCCACGAACCGAGGTCTCCCCCGCTCCGGCCTGACCAAGGCGGTCAGCCGGTTGAGATGCTCCTGCATGCCTGCTCTCTGGCGGCGGCCTGATCGATCTGCGGGCTGCGCAGCGCCTTCGCTGAAAGACTGGGGAAGCTCGAGAGAGAATTACGGACCTCGACTCCGAGCGCGCGAGCGGCGCTGCGCAGTGCGGTGGGGCTGTTTGTGGGAAGAGCGTGGGCCTGCGCAACCGCGCCTCGCATCGTCGACTCCACCCTCGAGAACGCGCCGACGACGGCATCCCCGATCGCCTTGCCGTTGGCAACGCTCGGCGCTCCCGCGCGCCGGAGCTTGGAGAGCGCGCTGGTCGCATCGGACTCGACCGCCTCGAGGAAACGCTCGAGCGCATGCTTGCTCTGGACTGCGTTCTTGAACGTGGCGACGTCCAGAGCACTGCTGCGGCTGACCACATCCTGCTCGAACGGGCCGACCGCGCCGCAGACTGACCTCACCCAATTCGCGGCGCTCACCCCCGACGGAGCACTGGACCCGCACGCTGCGAGGACGACCGCGCCGATGGCGATCGCCACGGCCTTGGGGACGGGCATGGGCTCACACTACCCAGAGCTCGCAGCTTGCACGATCGCCATGTAGGCGGCCGCCGGGTCGGCCGCGCCGAACACC
>CATPAX010000098.1 GCA_955652215.1 uncultured Solirubrobacteraceae bacterium
CAAGCGCTCGACTCGCTCGGCCTCGTCGACGGGCGGCGCCTGCGGGTTTGAGACGAACGGATCGCTGGTTCCGGTCACCTCGAGGACGGCGCTTCGCTGGCGCTCGTTCAGGCAGGCAACCACGAAGAAGCCGTCGGCGGCCCGGTACGCGCGGTAGTACGGCTCGAGCTCCTCGGCGGCCACGGTCCGCGCGGCGTGGCTCGCGAGATCGGCGGCGGTGGCGAACGGCGGGCCGCTCGCGCGCGACTCGCGCGCGGGGGCATCGATCGACTCGACCGACACGAATCGCTGCGTCTGGACCGCGAGCGCCGCGCCGAGCAAGGACACCTCGAGACCCGCTCCGCCCCTGCCACTCCGCCCGGCGCCCACAAGGCCGGCGAGAACCGCCAGGGCAGCGAGCAGCCCGGCGGTGAAGTCGACCATCGCAATCCCGCCGGCCCTGCGGGGGATCGTGTCACCCGGCCGCACATCGGCGAGCAGGAGGCCCGACAGGGCCTGTGCCACGAGATCGAAGGCCTTCAGCGCGGACGAAGGTCCGTCGCTTCCGAACGCCGACACGCAACACCACACGGCCATCGGATTGACCTCCTCGACGCTCGCGCGGTCGAGTCCGTACACCGCCGCGGTCTCGGGCGGAAAGTTCTGGATCACCGCGTCGGCGCAGGCGATCAGCCGCTCCGATTGCGCTCGGCCGTGCTCGCTCTTCAGATCGATCACGATCGAGCGCTTGTTTCGGTTGAGCGCGTGGAAGTAACGGCTCTCGCCATCGCCGAATGGCTCGTAGTGCCGCCACGCGTCGCCGGCGGGCGCTTCGACCTTGATCACGTCGGCGCCGAGATCTGCCAGCAGCATCCCGGCAAACGGGCCCGCCACATACTGCGCATACTCGAGTACCTGGATCCCGGCCAGCGGGAGCGGAGGTACGGCGCCGTTGACGCTCGCGGCGCTCAGATCGGACATCCGAGCTCCCGCCGGGCGATCACAAGCCGCTGGACCTCCGCGGCGCCCCCGGCGATCGTGGTGGCGACAGACGCCCGCATGAACGCCGCCACGCGCCCGCGCGGGGACTCTGTGCCCTCTTCGAGCATCGAGTCGGGACCGAGGAGCTCGCTCGCGCTGGCCGCAAGGCGCTGCATCAGCTGGGCGACCGACAGCTTGGCCATCGAGGCCTGGGCGCTCGCCGGCCTGCCGGCGGCCAGGAGCTCTGCGGCCCGTCGCCCCTGTAGGCGGGCCGCCTGTGCCTCGCCGCGCAGGCGCCGCAGCGTGGTCCGCTGCTCAGGGCGGCGAGCGATCGGGTCGAGCGAGTCGAGCAACGACAGGACGACCCCGACCTTCTCGCTGGTGACGCGCTCGTAGTCGAGCGTGCCCATCAGCACGCTCCACGCCCCGTGCAACTCGCCGACGAGCTGACCCGCGGGGATCTCGACGTCGGTCAGCTCGAGCTCGCCGAGCGTTCCGCCACCCAGCGTCTCATGCACCTGCACGCTGATCCCGGGCGTGCGCATGTCAGCGACGAGCACCGAGATTCCGCGGTGCCTGCTGGCCCCCGGGTCGGTGCGCACGGCGAGATACACCCAGTCGGAGTACTCGGCGCTGGAGGTCCAGATCTTCCGGCCGTTGACGACGAACCGGTCGCCGCGGGGCGCTGCCCGGGTGCGGAGCGCCGCCAGATCAGACCCTGCGTCGGGCTCGGAGAACCCCTGGCAGAACAGCAGCTGCCCGGCGGCGATCTCGGGCAGCAGCCGGTCGGCGAGCTCCTCGGAGGCGAAGCGGATCAGAGCGTTGCCGACCGTCTTGACCGACAGCAGGTATCCGGAAAGCGGAAGCCAGTGATAGCCGAAGCGCTCCTCGCAGCTGACCGTGTCCAGGTGCGTCAGCCCACGACCGCCCTGGCGCTCGGGCCAGTGAAGCCCGATCCATCGATCACGGCCGAGCCACTCGTAAACGGCTCGCGAGTCGCCGTCGGAGGGCATGCCCTGATAGCGAAGCTGCGGCTCGGTCGAGGCCAGCGCGGCCGCCTTACGCGCGAACGCGTCGGCGTCGGCGACCAGCTCTGCCTCGGCGACGCTATCTACCTGCATCGGCCACGTGCTGCGGTTCGCGGCGACCGATCCCGACCGCTGCGTCGATTGCGCTCGCTGTTTTGCGCAGCAGCTCGGCGAGCTCTGAACGGGAGTCCTCGCTCAGGCGCGATGCGGGGAGCGACACGTTGATCGCAGCCGACCCGGGACCGTCCGTCCAATAAATGGGAGCCGCGATCGAAACCAGCCCGATCTCGTATTCCTCGGCCGAGTAGGAGATCCCGTCCTCGCGGATCTCGGCCAGCGCGGGAGCGAGCTCCTTCCAGGTCGTGAGCGTTTGGGCGGTCCGAGCCTCCCAGGGACCTGCGCCGAGGCGCGCTTGCGCCACCTCCTCCGGCAGGTACGCGAGCAGGCACTTGCCGAGCGCTGAGCAGTAAGCGGGCAGCCTCTGTCCTACTGTGGCCTGAAAAGTCAGGAGCCGGTCACCGGTCTCGCTCAGCAGGTACACCACCTCGCTGCCCTGGAGGACCGCCAGGTTGACCGTTTCGCGGGTGCGTGCGGCGAGCTCGATCAGGGGGCGGCGCGCGAGGTCGGGCAGCTGCATCCCGCTCAGCAGTGGCGGGAGCAGGCGCGTCAGCTCGAGTCCCAGGCGCAGCCGCCGGCTCCTCGGGTCGCGCTCGAGGAATCCTCGCTCGCTCAGAACCCCTGTCAGGCGGTGGACCGTGGCCAGGGGAAGCGACAGCGCTGCCGAGATCTCGGTCTGGGAGAGCTCAGGCCCCCGGCGGGCAAATAGCGAGAGGATGTCGAGCCCGCGCGCGAGCGTGCCGACGGAAGTGTTTCCAATAACTGAAACTTGCTTTTGCATATCGAGAATGCGAGGATACGCCGGGCATGAGCTCCGGTCAACGGTCAGTGCTCGACAGCGCCGGCGCGCGCCGGATCGATCATGTACCGATCGAGATGCCGGACGGCATCGTGTTGGGCGCGCGCATCTGGCTGCCCGCTGATGCGTCCGCGGAGCATCCCGTCCCGGTGATCCTGGAGTCACACCCGTACCGCAAGGGAGACGGCACCGTCCAGCGTGACGCGACCGTGGCTCCGTGGTTCGCCGAACATGGTTATGCGTTCGCACGGATCGACATCCGGGGCAGCGGCGACTCGCAGGGGATCATCGAGGACGAGTACCTCCCGCTCGAGCAGGAGGACAACGTCGCCGCGATCGCCTGGCTCGCGCGGCAGGAGTGGTGCTCCGGCGAAGTGGGAATGATCGGCATCTCGTGGAGCGGCTTCTCCGGGCTGCAGGCCGCGGACCTGGCACCTCCCGAGCTCAAGGGAGTGGTCGTCCTTCACTGCAGCGATGACCGCTACGCCGACGACGTCCACTACATCGGCGGCTGCGTGTCCGCGATGGACATGCTCTCCTGGGCCAGTTCGATGCGGGCGTATCTCGCCCAGCCACCTGATCCGGAGGTGGCCGCGGACTGGCGAGAGCAGTGGCGCGAGCGGCTCGAGCGCACACCGCCGTTCATCGAACCGTGGCTCTCGCACCAGCGCCGGGACGTCTACTGGCAGCAGGGGTCTGCGGGCGAAAACCACGATGCGATCAAATGCGCTGTGTTTGCCGTGGGCGGGTGGCTTGACGGCTATCGGGACTCGGTACTGAGGCTGGTCGAGAGCCTGCCTGGGCCCGTGCGTGGCCTGATCGGGCCGTGGGGTCACACCTGGCCGCAAACAGGCGAACCCGGTCCTTCGATCGGGTTCCTCCAGGAGTGCGTCTCGTTCTTCGACTGTGCCCTGAAGGGCGTCGAGAACGCCTTCTTCGACGAGCCGAAGCTCGTCGCGTGGATGCAGGACGCTGTGAGCCCGGCGGGGGCCTACGAGACGCGCCCGGGCCGCTGGGTGGCCGAGCCTGCATGGCCATCCCCCAACGTGCAGACGACCACCGTGGCCCTGTCGAACAAGGGCCTCCGTGACGGCGAGCCGGACGTGCGGGAGATCCGCGGGCTGCAGAGCACCGGGATCGACGGCGGCGTCTGGTGCGGCGACGGCGGCGCCGCGGACGCGCCAGTCGACCAGCGGGCCGACGACGGCGCATCGCTCTGCTACGACAGCGAACCCGTGAGCGCCCCGCTGGAGCTGCTCGGATTCGCCACGGCGGTGCTCGCGGTCGCCTCCGATCGCCCGAGCGCGCTGATCGCCGTTCGGCTCTGCGACGTCGCTCCCGACGGTACTTCGACGCTGATCGCTCGCGGCGTCCTGAACCTCAGCCGCCGTAACGGACACGACCGGACCGACTCGATGCCAGCCGAGCCCGTCGTGGTGAGGGTTCAGATGCAATCGACGGCCTATGCCGTCCCGTCCGGCCACCGCTTGCGCCTGGCGATCTCACCCACCTATTGGCCGTGGGTGTGGCCATCGCCCGAACCAGTGACGCTCACGGTGCACTCCGGCGGCCAGAGCCGGCTCGAGCTCCCCGTCCGGGTGTCCGAGAACGACGGCATGCCTCCTGAGTTCGGCGAGCCACAGAACTCGCCGCAGTTGCCAGCGCAGGAGTCCGGCCCGGGACCCGCCCGTCGTGTCCGACGCGACCTTGCCACCGGGGCGGTCGAGGTCGAGTTCGCCTGGATCGATTCGACCGTTGAGCTCCCGGAAAGCGGGATCAAGATGGGCGAGCGCAACGTGACCTACTACAGAATCGTGGAGGGAGACCCGCTGTCCGCTCGGGTGGACTGCGACATCGAGGTGACTCTGGGCCGCGAAGAGTGGGGTGTCCGCACCGAGGTACGGAGCTCGATGACCGCCGACCGGGAGCGTTTCATGGTGACCACGGAGCTGAAGGCCTTCGAAGGGACGGAGCAGATATTTGCTCGCACTGACAATCACGAGATCCCCCGGGACGGAGGCTGAGTGAGTCCCACGGTTTCGGACGTCCCGACGCTGCCATGGTCGTGGTACTCCGACCCTGGGGTTGCGTCGCTGGAGCGCGAGCGGATCTTCACCCGGGTCTGGCAGTACGTGGGCCATCTTGGCGAGCTCCAGGGCCCCGGAAGCTACTTCGCGACCCAGGCAGGTGGAGTGCCGGTCGTCGTGACGCTCGACCGCGACGGTGGACTCCACGGGTTCCTGAACGTCTGCCGCCACCGCGGCACCGTGGTCGCGAGCGGAGCGCAGAAGCGGGGCACGCTTCAGTGCCCCTACCACGCCTGGACCTACAACCTCGACGGCGCGCTTCGCGCAGCGCCCCGAAGCTCACACGACGAGCGCTTCGATCCCACGACACTCGGCCTGCGCCCAGTCGGTCTCGGCACCTGGGGACCGTTCGTTTTCGCGAATCCCGATCCGGACTGCGAGCCGCTCGAGGAAGCGCTCGGCGACCTGCCGGAAGTGGTCGCCGCGGGCGGCCTCGACGTTGGGCTGCTGCGCTTTCACAGCCGGGTGACATACGAGCTGAACGCAAACTGGAAAATTGCCATCGAGAACTATCTCGAGTGCTACCACTGCGCGCTGAACCATCCGAGCCTCGTCGAGGTCATCGACGAGCGCGGCCTGACCCTCGAAGCCCGCGGACTGCGCGTGAGCCAGCAGGCACCGGCTCACCGCAAGGTCGCCGCCGGAACGGCACCGTTCGATGCCCGCGGGCCACTCGGCTCGGCCCGCTACCACTTGCTGATGCCGGCCACGAAGGTCAACTCGCTTCCAGGCCATCCGAACCTCTCGATCGGACCGCTGTGGCCGACCGCGACCGACCGCTGCGCGGGGTTCCTGGACTACTTTTTCGCTCCGGATGCCGCTGTGAGCTGGATCGACGAGCTGTTTGCGATAGACGCAGTTGTGGGTGGCGAGGACACGGCGCTGATCGAGGCCGCTCAGGCGGGCACTGCGAATGGTGTCCTCGAGCGGGGCCACCTGCTGCCTGGCAGTGACGACCTGATCGTGCACTTCCAGGAATACGTCCGCGCAGGAATGGGCGGTTAGGCGCTTGCAGACGCGCCGCTCGCCGCGCGGCGGGCGGACCGGCGGGCCTCGGCCGGCCGGAACAGACCCGTCTCAATTCGCAGGCGGTTGTGCCGATGATCCTCGGTAGCGCCGACCCGCGGCGCTCATCGACCAAAGGAGCCGAAATTGGTATCGCTGCTTCGCCGCGCCGGATACACAAACGTCATGGCCACCGTGGCCGCCTTCGCCGCCGTCTCCCTCAGCGCGGTCGCTGCCGCAGGCGCGGTCAACGGAACAGCGGGAGTTATCCACGCCTGCTCCAGCAAGAGGACCGGCGCGCTTCGCCTGATCGCCGCGAACAAGCCCTGCTCAAAGGGGGAAAGGGCGATTGCCTGGAACCAAACGGGCGCTCCGGGCACCCCCGGTGCGCAGGGCGATCCAGGTGCGCAGGGCTCGCCCGGCGCCCAGGGCCTGCCGGGTGCGAACGGAACCGCCGTCGCCTACGCTCACGTACCGTCCGGAGGTACGCTTGACACCGCCAACTCGAAAGACGTCGACGCGGTGACCAATCCGAGTGCAGGGTTGTATTGCCTGCACATCACTGCCCATGTGACGAACGCCTCGGCGACGGTTGACACAGGCAACTCTGGCGGGCTTATCGGCTATGCGGACGCAGCCATCGCCGGCGAGGACCCGGGCGGCGTCATCGGCACGTCTTGTTCTAGCCTCCCCGGCGCCAACGCCGTCGTTTCTACCGCAGCTATCAACGGCGCTCTCAGCGACCGCGGTTTCTGGATCACCCTGAACTGAGACGTCTCTGGTCTCCGCGGTGCTGGCGGGCAACGCGGCTGCCGGCACCGTCGGCGACCTCGAGCCTGATCGCCGCCGGGAAGGAACCCGGCCGCGGGGGCGTCTTGAGGGGGTAACGCACCCTGCCGTTGCCGTCTCGCTCTCCATCTAGGTGGGCTCCCGAGAGTGAGGGGAACGGCAAGAGCGATCCACACCCTCACATACCGATAGGAGAGAAATGAGCCACCCCAGCTCACGCTCGCCCCTCCCTGCGAGCGCTTCGAGTCGCCGGTCGTTCCTGGCCGGCGCCGCGGTAGCCGGAGCAGGCCTGGCGCTCGGCGTTCCGGCGGCGTCAGCGAACGGCGATCTGACCGCGGGCGACGCCGCGATCCTGCGCTTCCTGGCCGCTGCGGAGATCCTCGAGACCGACCTCTGGCAGCAGTACAACGAGCTCGGCGGCATCCAGGACCGCGAGGTCCCTGGCGGGACCGGGAACCCGGTGTACACCAAGCGACTGACCAAACTCGATGCGGACATGCCGCAGTACATCCATGACAACACCGACGACGAGTTCAGCCACTTCACGTTCATCAATGCCTATCTGGAGGCACATGGGGCGCGTGCTGTCAACCTCGACCGCTTCCGGACCCTGCCCAGCAGTAAGGCCACCGGAGCTCAGCAGATCGGCAGGCTGACCAACCTGATGGAGCTGACCGTGGACACGAGCTGGTGGACCAAGTACCGCAGCTCGAACAAGAACCCGGATCTCGGGGACACGTTCCCCCCCGCCGTACCAGGCCTCCTGAAGGGTCGGTTCCCCGCCATCCCGCGCTCCAACGATGACCTGCACCCTGAGAAGCACATCCAGGCGATCGCCAACACGGCGGGGTTCCATTTCGGGTTCATCGAGCAGGGCGGCACCAGCCTGTACCCGTCGCTGGCCCAGCGTGTGACGAGCACGGAGGTGCTGAGGATCCTGCTGAGCATCGGACCGACCGAGACCATGCACTTCCAGACCTGGCATGACAAGGCGGGCAACGCACCGCCGCTGACCGATCCGACCAACGGACTCGAGTTCCCGAATCTCAACGCCCCGCCGTTCGGGGGCGAGCTGTTCCAGACCAACCTGATCATGCCCGAGCCGACGAAGTTCCTGTCCCGGAAGTTCCCCGATGTGTCGATCATCCGTCCGACCGAGACCGAGGGCGCGGCGATGGGTGCCGCGAAGGCTCTGACCGCCGATGGACTGTTTCGCGGCCAATCCGCGGAGTTCTTCGCGGTGGTCACCGAGCTCGCCCGCCAAGCCGACAAGGCGCGCAAGCAGAGCTGATCGGTCCAGACCCCGCCAGGGTGAGGCGCGCCGGTCGCCGCCTCGCCCGGCGGCGGCTCCTTCTCATCGCCCACCGGGAAGGAGCTGGCAAGGCGGAGCGCCCGGGCCTCTCACGATGGCCCGGGCGCGCCGCCCGCTCAGCGGCTCACCCCTATGGGCACGGATTGTTGCTCAGTGTGTTGCGGTAGACGTTGAAGCGCGTCTGTAGCGCCCCGTGGCCGCCCTGCTTCAGGTAGGGCTCCCCGGTCAGGGTGCCGTATTGGCTCACCTTGCCGAAGTCGTTGACGCTAAGGCCAGGGACGTCGGTTCCGAGCGCCCACTGACATGCGCCTCCACCCGCGGCGTTGGCGGTGAAGAACGGATAGAACGTCGCCGGCTGTCCGTCGTCGGTCGGCGGCACCAGCGTGCACACCACCCCTGTCAGACGGTTGCAGGTCCCTCCGAGATCGTCGCCCTCGATTCGCGGAGTATCGGTCTCGAATGCCGCGTGCGGGTAGGCGACCGTGTAATCGGTGCCTGTTCGGGGACTGCTGAACAACATCTGGGTCGGATGCAGGTTCGTATTGCCGTCCGGCCAGTCGTTCTGATAAGCCGCACCGTCAAAGCCCGGTGCGTTGGTTCCCAGACAGCCGCTGATGCGATACAGCAGCGCGGCGACATCCGGGAAGCAGCCGGACGCGCCCGGCACCTGGTCATCCGCGTCGGCAGCCTCCTGATCGATCCCGGGAGGACCTTCCTGTCCGGCGCAGGTGAGGGTCGCCACCTCGACCTTGCTGCACCAGTCGAAGTGCCCGATCTCCCCGGAGAACGCGACGTTGTAGCTGTGCGCGGCCCAGATCACCCGCGTGGCGGGCGACGTGGTCGAGTACATCGGATGGAACGTGTACGGGATCACCTTGCAGGTGTCGCCTTCGGGCGCGAACTTGATCTGACCGAAGCCGTTTGCGGCGCTGGCGGTCATCGAGCCCGTCTGGCCCGTGGTGAAGTCCTTCACCACGGTTTCCAGCCCGTTGGGTGTGTCGTGCAAGGTCACTTGGACGGTGTCCCCGCTGCTCATGAAGAGGACCTTGCTCGGATTCGGCGCCCCGGACTCGCCCAACTTGAAGTCAAGTGGATTCGGAGGCCCCTGCGGGACGCCGCTGTGAGTCAGGTACGCGAAGTTGATGTATTCCTCACCGCCAAGGATGTGGCTCTGGCAGCTCTTGTTCAGGGCTTTACCGGTGAGGGGATTCAGGGAGAGGCTGTCGATGTTCAGCGCCGCGCACCATTGCGTAGCAGCGCAGCTGAATCCGTTGAACTGCTTGACGTACCCGGGCGGATAGAACTGGAGCTCCTCGAACGCGACACCCGGGTGCCTCTCGAACGAGGTGATGTTGCTGTCGCTGTCGGGCTTGCAGTCTCGTCTTACCTCCGGGTAGGACTGCGTGTCGCACATCGCCATCCCGAACCAGATAGCCGCGTTGAGCATGAAGCTATGCGAGCGGCCGGTGATCGGTCCTGCGGGCGGCTCCTTCGGAAGCGTCATCGTGTAGCGCATCCGGTTGCCCGAGCCCGGCTCGTTCGAATAGAACAGCAGAGAGGGCTCGTCATGCCCGACGTACACGTCTGGGCCGAACACGGAGCGCGGGTCGGCGACCTCGACACAGAGCGGGTGCGCGTACGCGCACGAGGGATAACTGTCGTAGCTGGCGGACTTATGCGTTCGTGCGAGGGCCGGACCAGCTAGTAAGCAGCTCAACGCTAAGACCCCCACGACCGCAAGCCCGACACACCCATGCCTAGAGCGCATATTGCCTCCCATCCCCGCGTTGCAGTGCGGAGCGCACTCTATGCACATGGCTGGCCGGGCGCAACCACCGGTCATCCTGATTACACGCTCGGAACACCGTTTACAGGTGTTTGGAGGGCCACCAGTCTGGGTACACGCCACTGCGATCTCGGCATGAAGAAGATCCTCGAACTTCTGCTGTGCATCCTGCACCCGGTCGCCGTGGTGCTGATCTGGATCAACCTCGCGATGCGCAGCGACATCGGCTTGCTCGCGAAGCTCACTTGGGGGATCGCGTCGATTGTTCCGTTCGTTCCGTTCGTGTATGTCCTGACGGGGAACGACTTTCTGTAGAGGTAGGCCGCCGGAACCTCGCGCTCGGCAGCGCAATCGCGAGCACCGCTGCAAATGTGCCGCCGACCGTCAGCACGAGCGAGCCTTGAACGGAGATCGTCGCCGCAATCAGCACCAGCGCACAGAGCGCAAGCGCTCCCACCCCCGTGGCAGCGACCCACACCGCCTGGCGAGCGCCGTATTCGGTCCCACTCTCGCGCCCGGCCGTGTAGAAGGCAATCTCGCCTAGTGCCATCAGACCGCTCGCCACCAGGGGCGTGGCCAGGCCGAGCCCAGGACCTCGACCGTTCATGAGCCAAATTCCGAACGAGCTGCCGGTCATGGCAAGTCCCCATCCGATCAGCCATGCCCACCGCCGCCATACCGCGATCAGCATGACCACCAGGCCGAGCGTGCCGAGTGAAGCGGAGATGACGGCGGTCATGCCACGCGGCGCCTGCTGCGCCGGCGAAGGACGGAGGTGGAGATGATCGGCACCTGTAGCGGCACCTCGCCGCGCCACTCCGTGACCGGCACCCCGAGCTCGCCGAGCCGGCTGGCGAGGGCCGAGCGGCGCAGCAGCCATAGGCGATGGGCGAGAGCGTCCGCGGCGGTGGGGCCAGGCGGCGCGAGGGGCACCGGGGAGACATCGAGGACCGCCAGGTCAAACCCGCGGGCGCGAAGATCGACCAGCGCGCCGATGAACCGTTCGTCGACCATGGGCGTGATCGCGATTACGAGCGCCCTCGGTGGCAGCATCCGGCGCGGGACGAAGCGGACATCCTTCTGGGCGTAACTGAACACGATCTCGCTGCCGATCAGCGCATCGAGGATCTGATACAGCTGGCGGCGGCCGAACTTCGGGCCGAGCCCCGTGAGCGCGCCGCCAAAGCCGACGACACCGACCCGATCGCGCTGGGCCAGATATCCAGTGGCGAGCGATGCGGCGGCGCGGACCGCAAGGTCAAGCGTACCCCGGCTCCCATCTCGAACCTCCGCGAACGTGTCGAGGAACAGGATCACGTCGCCGTTTCGCTCAGGATGGCGGTCGGTGACGTAAGGCGTTCCCCGTCGCGCCGCGACCCGCCAGTTGATCTTCCGGATCCGGTCACCGGGTACGAACGGCCGGACGTCCGCGAACTCAATTCCCTCACCTCGCTGGCGGGACACCCTGCTGCCGGTGGTCGCCTGCTCCTGGAGCGGGCTGATCAGCTCGCGAAGGGTGTCCTCGCCCGGAAACACCCTGACCATGCCGAGCGCGATCGGCTGAAAGCTGTACTCGACCAGCCCGAAGCGATCGTGCACCCGATAGCTGAGCGAGCCGAGCCGCCGCGCGCCCCACCGCTCAGCGATGAACGCGATCGGTAACTCCCGGGTTTCGCCTGCTCGGAGGCGGATCACCTGACGCGTCCGGCCTCCCAGGGGAGTGAGCCCTGCGGGGGGCGCAAGTTCCAGGACGAGCCGCTCCGTCGCTGGCCCGGTCTGAACGCGCAGCGTTCCAGAGACCTCACCTCCTTCAAGCAGCCGGTCAGGCCATCCGCCGGGGCGCAGCTCGAGTCGCGGCCGGCGCTCGAGCGCGATCCCGATCGCGGCGTAACAGGCAAATGGTGC
>CATPAX010000099.1 GCA_955652215.1 uncultured Solirubrobacteraceae bacterium
CCACCTCCGCACGGAAGCGGGGGTCGGCCGCGGATAGGCTCCTGCTCTGGATGAGCACGTTCTCTCCCGCGTGGTTCTGAAACCCGCCCCGATTCAGCATCGTCTGGGCCCGCGCAGACTCGCCGATCGACTGCTCGGAGCTCGTCAGCTTCACCGTGCCGATCACACTGCCGATCACGACCGCGCAGATCACGAATGCGAGCCACCCGAAAGTGGCGGTCTTCCAATGGGCTGCACTCCACCGTCCAGCTCGAGCTGCGATGTTCATCGTGGCCTTCCTTCCACTCGTTTGCGACACGCTGCAAGGCTGGCCCCTGAAGCCACGACTGCCAATGCAGGCTCCCGGCAGGCGGTGTTGCAGCTAGCTGGTGTGTGTGTGTTGGGGGCGCCGAGCCGCTTCGGTGACCGGATGCGGGTGGCTACGCTGACTGCTCGCCGATGAGCGTCGACGCACAGGCCAACTCCTACGGCGGACGGACCGCGTGGGCGCGGAACCTCGCGGCGCCGGTGCGCAGCTTTCTGAGCACCGAGACCGGCGGCGCCGTTGTGATGCTGGGGGCGGCGATCGCAGCCTTGGTGTGGGCCAACTCGCCGTGGTCTGGCTCGTATGAATCGGTATGGACGACGAGGCTCGCGATCAACCTCGGCCACGCAGGGATCTCTGCCGACCTTCGTCATTGGGTCAACGAAGGTCTGATGACGTTGTTCTTCCTGGTCGTCGGGCTCGAGGCCAAGCGCGAGCTCGATCTCGGCCAGCTGCGAGAGAGACGCCGGCTGGCGATCCCCGTAGCCGGAGCGATCGGCGGTGTCGCCCTGCCGATCCTGATCTATCTGGCGTTCAACGCCGGCGGCCCCGGAGCGCATGGGTGGGGTGCTGCGATGTCGACCGACACGGCATTTGCCCTCGGCGCAGTCGCGCTTCTGACCCCCCGAACCGCAACGCGGCTGCGCGTATTTCTGCTCACCCTGGCGGTAGTCGACGATCTGCTCGCGCTGCTCGTAATCGCGACCGTCTATGCGAGTCGAATCTCGGTCGCAGCACTGGCAATAGCGGTCGCGTTATTCGCGCTGTTGCTAGGCCTCCGCTACGCACCCGTCGGACGGCGCACCGCATCAATCGCTGTCGCAATCGCGCTGTGGTTCGCGATGTTCAAATCGGGTATCGACCCGGTCGTCTCGGGTCTGGCAATCGGCCTGGCGACCGGCGCGTACCCGCCCTCACGCGAGGATCTGGAGCGAGCGACAGCTTTGACTCGTTCATTCCGCGAGCAACCGACCCCCGAACTGGCGCGCTCGGCCCAGCAGAGCCTCCTGTCCGCGATCTCTCCGAACGAGCGGCTCCAGTACGACCTCCATCCATGGACCAGCTACGTGATCGTGCCGCTGTTCGCGCTTGCCAACGCGGGGATCCACCTGACCGGGAAGCTGCTGGGAGATGCGATCGCCTCCCCGATCACCCTCGGAATCGTCATCGGCTACCTCCTCGGCAAGCCAATCGGCATCTTCAGCGGCTCGTGGCTCGCCTCGCGGCCTGCCTTCCATGGTCCGCGCGCGCTGGTCAGCGGGCCGGTACTCGCCGCCGGAGGAGCGTGTGCAGGGATCGGTTTCACCATTTCGCTGCTGATCTCGAGCCTTGCGTTCACCGGAGAGCGGCTCGATGAAGCGAGGCTTGGCGCACTCGGCACCGTCATCCTCGCACCGCTGCTGGGATGGGGATTCACCAGAATCATCAGGCGCTTGCCGAGCACGCTTCGGGCCCGCCAGATCGGCCGTACAGCAGAGGACATCCTCGATCTCGCCGAAGACGTCGATCCGGCGCGAGATCACATCCGTGGAGCGCAGGACGCACCGGTGACCCTCGTTGAGTACGGGGACTTCCAATGCCCGTACTGCGGGCAGGCCGAGCAGGTGATCCGGGAGTTGCTCTCCTCGCTTGGCTCCGATGTGAGCTACGTATGGAGGCACCTACCCCTGAACGACGTCCACCCCCGTGCCCAGCTGGCCGCCGAAGCATCCGAGGCGGCCGCCGCTCAGGGCAGGTTCTGGGAGATGTACGACACGCTGATCGCTCATCAGGACGACCTCACGCCACGCGACCTGCCACGTTATGCGCAGCAGATCGGCCTCGACGTCGACCGCTTCACCGACGAGCTGCGCCGGCGGAAGTACGAGCCACGCGTCAGTGAGGACGTGGCGAGCGCCGATGAAAGCGGGGTCTCAGGCACCCCGACGTTCTTCATCAATGCCCGCCGTCACTATGGCGTCTACGACATCGGCACACTGACCGATGCTGTGCGCGCCGCCAAGACCAGAGCCCGGATTGCGGCCGTCGCCGACGAGGCCGCGGCCGTGCCCTGAGGCGAATCCTCCGCTGCAGCGGGCCCAAAGGAGCGGTCCCAAGGAGATCACATGAGAGCAGTGCGATTCGACCAGTACGGCGGCGTTGATGTGCTGGAGGTCCGCGACGTCGAGGATCCTGTCCCCGGCCCCGGCCAGGTGCTGGTCGCGGTAAAGGCGGCGGGAATCAACCCCGGGGAGATCGGGATCCGCGAAGGCCGTCTTCACGCGCGCTGGCCGGCGACCTTCCCCTCCGGGGAGGGCACGGATCTGGCAGGCGTGGTGCAGGGCGTCGGTGAGCGGGTGTCTGCCTTCTCTGTCGGCGATGAGGTGTTGGGGTGGACGGAGGAGCGCGCGAGCCATGCGGAACTCGTCGTAGTCCCGACCGAGCAACTGACCGCGAAGCCGAAGTCAGTCCCGTGGGAGGCCGCTGGTTCTCTGTTCGTCGCCGGAATGGCTGCCTACGCATCAGTTCAGGCCGTGGCGCCCCAGGCGGGCGAAACGGTTGTCGTCTCAGCAGCGGCAGGAGGCGTCGGCTCGGTTGCGGTCCAGCTGGCGCGTCGGACCGGAGCGACGGTCATCGGATTGGCGAGCGAGCGCAACCACCAGTGGCTTCGCCGCCACGACATCGTGCCTGTGCGCTACGGCGACGGGCAAGCTGAGCGGATCGGTGAGGCGGCACACGGCAAGATCGACGCGTTCATCGACACCTTCGGCGGCGGATACGTCGATCTGGCGATCGAGCTGGCCGTCGCGCCGTCGAGGATCAACACGATCATCGACTTCGATGCGGTCCAGCGACTCGGCGTCCACGGGGAGGGCACCCACGCGATTGGCAATGCATCCCTGCTGGCCGAGCTCGTGGCGCTGGTAGCCGATGGAAGCCTCGAGGTTCCGATCGCGCGCACGTATCCGCTCGATGAGGTTCGAGAGGCCTACCGCGAGTTGGCCGAGCGTCGAAGCCACGGCAAGATTGTGCTGCTGCCTCAGTCGTAGATCGACTCGCCTTGGCCGGTCCTGGCGTTGTCGGGATACGGCGTGAAGTCGTCGATGAAGCGCGGCAGGGATTCGACTCGCGCAAGCCATGCCGACACTGCCGGAAAGCCGCCGAGGTCTATGCCCGCGTCCGGCGCTACATGGGTGTAGGCGAATATCGAGATGTCCGCGATCGTGGGATCCGCGCCGAGTATGTATTCCCGCTCGCCCAGGTACGCCTCGAGGACATCCAGTGCTTTCGCTGCTGTCGCGAGCCGTCCTGGGAGTCCTGCCGCGTCTCGGCCGGTCAGCGCCCGGAAGCGCGCGGAGCCGATCCCGGAGGTGACGTGCTCTTGTTCGAAGAACAGCCACTGGGCTATCTCCGCCCGAGCAAGGCCGGTCACGGGGAGAAACTGGGTGTTCTCGCCTAGGTACCAGAGGATGGCGTTCGACTGGGCGATCCGGTGTCCGGAATCCAGCTCGAGCACCGGTGTCTCGCGCAACGGGTTGACCGCTGCGTATTCGTCGGTGAGCGTGTCGCCGGCGAAGATGTCGATCGGCACTCGTTCCCAGGGTCGATCGAGCAGAGCGAGCAGCAATCGCACCTTGTAGCAATTGCCTGAGGCTGCGTAGTCGTAGAGTCGCATGCCCGCTTAACGGGCGAAGAAGCCGCGATGTGAGATCCGGGCCGAGCAATCGTCGCGGCTAGGCTGGCGGCGATGGCCTTCCTCCCGCCCGCACGCCACCTCCTGCGCGCCAAAGACCTGGCGGACGCGAGGTACTTCGAGCCGCTCGACGTCGACGACCTGGCACGCGTGGCGGCCCTGTCGCGCGCGCATTTCAGCCGTGAGTTCCGCCGAGCGTTCGGAGAATCGCCGCACGCTTATCTACAGACCAGGCGACTCGAACGTGCGGCGTCCCTGCTGCGATCTACCGACCGCTCGGTTGCGGACGTCTGCTTCTCGGTGGGGCTGCAGAGCGTCGGCTCGTTCACCACGAGCTTCAAGCAAACGTTCGGGATGACGCCGACCGCATATCGAGCAAGCTTCCCGCCGGCGGCTGACTATGCGCTGGTGCCCGCCTGTGTCGTTCGCTTCTATGGTCGCCCCCAACGCAGCACGTTTCGAGAAGACAACACGACACAGCGGGCCTAGTGTGGTCGCAGTTCAGTTTCCGACCACCGGAGGACAAGATGTTCAAGCTCGCCACCACTCAGCTGTGGGTACACGACCAGGACGCAGCGCTGGAGTTCTACACCAGAAAACTCGGGATGGAGGTTCGATCGGACGTGACGCTCCCCGAGATGGGCAATTTCCGTTGGCTGACCGTCGGGCCCCCGCGCCAGCCGGACATCTCGATCGTTCTGATGGAGATCCCAGGACCGCCGGTGATGGATCCCGAGACCGCCGAGCAGGTCAAGAGCCTGATGGCGAAGGGGTTCGCGGGGACGATCTTCCTGACCACCGACGATGTCTACGCCGACTATGAGCAGCTCAAGAGTCGCGGCGTCGAGTTCACAGAGGACCCCGAGGAGCGGCCGTACGGCATCGACTCGGGCTTCCGCGACCCGTCGGGGAACAGCTTCCGCCTGACGCAGGTAAAGGAACTGTCAGCCGTCTGAGCAGCAGCGATCGCTGATGTTCGAGGAGGCGCGCTGGTTTGGCTCAGGCGCCGAACCAGCGCGCTCGCCTGCTGGAGCCGAAGTGTTCCTTCTCGGCGGCCAGCGCGGGGGAGGGTGGGCGGAACGTGCCCGTTCGCGCCGGCCCCGAGAGGAAATCGATATCCACGCCGGCGACGCGGCCTCCGCCGAATTCGATGTAACACGTGCCCTGACCGAGGTGACGCCCCGGTGGCTCGCCACCTCGCAATCTGAAGATCAGTGTTTGCGCCACGACCCGCGCAGCGCCCTCGGCGAACGTGCCGGCTTTGGGCACTCCGGCGGTGGTGACGTCGCCGACCGCGTACACATTGGGGAAGCGGGTCTCGAGCGTGGCCGAGCTGACAGGCACGTAGCCCTCCTCGGTGATGCCGCTGGCGATCACCACGTCGGGGGCTCGGTGCTTCGGGACGCCCAGGAAGAGGTCGAACTGGACCTCCACGCCGTCATCTAGGACGGCGACCTTGCGCGATCCGTCGACCGCGCTGACGCGCCGGCCGGGGATGAATGCGATATCGCGCTCGGCGAACTCTTTGATGAGCGCCGCAGAGGTCTCGGGCGAGGGCGGTACCGGCGAGGGCAACGGGAGCACGAACGAGATCTGACAAGCGTCCCGCACCCCGCGCGCGCTCAGCTCGTCGTGCAGGAGCAGCGCACACTCACTGGGGGCGGGCGGGCACTTGAACGGGGCGCCGCACACCCCGATTACCGCGTGCCCCTCTGAAAACCTCGGGATGATCCCGGCGAGTCGTTCCGCGCCGGCTAGTGAGTAGAACTCGTTGCCGCCCTCGGCAAGCCCTGGAGTGGCCTCCATGTCGTAGTCCGCGCCGAGCGCGATGACCAGGAAGTCCGCCTCGTGGACGCCAGCGTCCGTCGTCACGCGGCGGCTCTCGGGGTCAATCGTCGTGACTGTCTCGCGCAGGACACGCACACCGGGCTTGGCAATGTCGCGGTAGGGAAGCGGCACCGCCTCCGCGCTCGCGCGGCCGAACATCACATCGAGCTTCGAGAACCCGAACACGAACGAGTCGTCCTGGTCGATCAGCGTGACGTCGATTTCGGCGGCGAAGGCGTCCGAGAGCATCGTGCTGAGTTCCAGGCCACCAAACCCCGCCCCAAGGATGACCACACGCTGTTTCATCTGAGAAACGTATCTCGACGCGCCGCTCGGTGCTCGCTGCGTTGAATCTCTGCGCCGTGCTCCGGGGAGGACAATCAGCGCGAGTGTCAACCGAACCGAAGCCGCGGCCCGCTTGGATCAGGGCGATCAGGCGCCACCTCGATGCGCACGATCCCGAGCGCGAGTCACTGAAGAGCGCCGCCCGCGCGGCGATCGTGATGCCGGCTGTGTTCGCGTTCACCGACAACGTCATCGGCCAGCCGCAAACGACCTTCCTGTCCGCTTTCGGCTCGTTCTCGATACTCGTCCTCGCGAGCTTCGAAGGCCCCCCGCGCCGCCGATTGCGCGCCTATCTGACGCTCGCTGGTGTCGGCGCCGTGCTGATCTCGATTGGCACTCTGTGCTCTCGAACACCATGGGCAGCCGCTGCCGTCACCGCGTTCCTGGGGTTCACGATCCTGTTCGCGGGCCTGATCAACCGCTACTTCGCAGCTGGTGCTTTCGCCGCGTTGCTCAGTTTCATCCTCGCGGTCAACATTCCAGCGCCGCCCTCGGCGATCCCGGCGCGGCTCGAAGGATGGGGCCTGGCCTGCGCGGTGGCGATTGCCGCAGTGATGCTGCTGTGGCCACCCCGGCGTCGACCGGCGATTGCACCCGCAGCAGCCCGGGCATGCGACGCGATCGCGGACCTGCTCCAGTCTGAGTTGGACGGTGTGCCCCTGGCGAGCGGCATGACAGAAATGCGAGACGCCGTCACCACGCTTCGCCAGCGATTCGTCGCGACGCCTTACCGCCCGACAGGAGCGACCGGCGCTACGAAGGCGCTCGCGTTCCTTGTCGACGAGCTCGACTGGCTGCGATCGATCGTCGCCGAACAGGCCAGCGGGCGGCTTGAGATCTGCCGCGAGGAGAATCGGGAAACGGTGTCTGCCGCCGTCGCCGTGCTGCGCGGGTGCGCGGCAAGGCTGGGCGGAATCGACGAACGGCTCGACCTCGATCGCCTGGTACAGGCGCGTGAAGCCGGCATCGAGGCGTTGGTACGCGATATACGAAATCTCCGTCGCGATCGCAGCGAGAACGCAATGTTGCCCGCGGTGCAACCCGCATTCAGGACGCGGGCGGTCTCATACGCCGCTTGGGAGGTCGGTGCCAACACTTTGTTGGCTACCGGGGCCGCGGGGCCGGAAGCCGACTGGGGTCCGCGCGGCCGCCCGTCGGCACCAAGGGAGGTGGCACGGCTCCTGGCCGAGCACGCACGCTTGGGCTCGGTTTGGTTCCGCAATAGCGTCAGAGGCGCTGCCGGCCTGACGATTGCCGTCTACGTTGCCGAGAGGGCGTCTCTGCAGCATGCATTCTGGGTGGTCCTGGGGACACTTTCGGTTCTGCGCTCGAGCGCACTGGGTACCGGCTCGACGATTCTCCAGGCCGTCGCCGGAACCGCCCTCGGCATCGTCGTCGGGGGTGCCTTGGTTGCGGCGATCGGGACGAGTCACGGCCTGCTGTGGGCCGTGCTGCCGATCGCGGTCCTGCTCGCCGCCTATGCGCCGCGCGCGATCTCGTTCTCCGCCGGTCAGGCCGGCTTCACGGTCGTGCTGGTGATTCTGTTCAACATCATCCAGCCGATTGGGTGGAAGGTGGGGCTGGTACGCATCGAGGACGTTGCGATCGGGTTCGCGATCAGCCTTCTGGTCGGTCTTCTGTTGTGGCCGCGCGGCGCGAGGTCGGCCCTGCGCCAGCGCGCGGCCGATGCATACGCCACCAGCGCCAACTACTTCGCGGCGGCAGCGACCGCTGGGGACGTGCTCACGCTGAAAGTCGCTGCCATCGCAGCCGCCCACCGGCTCGACGATGCCTACCGGCAGTTTCTCGCCGAGCCCGGGCAAGAGCAGTTCGATCTCGACAGCATCGCAACCGTCGTGACCGGAGCGACACGGCTCAGGCTTGCGGGCCACTCGCTGACGACGATCGCCACTGAGACCGGGCGGTGGGACGGCAGGGGGATCCTAGATCGCGAGGTGACATCGGTCCGCGGGTGGTACCTCGGGCTTGCCGACGCCATCAGGCAGACAGGGCCCGTGCCGGCGCCGGAGGACGGAGGGGATGTCCGAAGGGGGGAGGTGCTACGCGGCCTCGACGAAGCCGTTGCGGAAGACTCGAGATACGGGATACGCCTGGCGGTCGGCGCCGCCTTGGCGATCGATCACGTGGGCAACCTCCGCGGCCTTGAATCTCATCTGGCATACGCAGTCCGCGCGCTGTCTGACGAGCGTGCGGCACCCCTGGCGGGGCAGGCAGATCCGATCGCGGCAGCACGATGACCGTGAGCGAGCCGCCGTTCGATCTCTTGCTACCAACCGGGTGTCAGGAGGCTGAGTGATGTCCGACTATCGCAAGGAACTGCAGTTCGGCATCTTCGTGACGCCGGAAGCTGCCCACGCCTGAGCGGTGCTGGAGCTGGCGAAGCTGGCGGACGTCGTGGGGCTCGATCTGGTGACGTTTCAGGACCATCCCTACCAGGCGCGTTTCCTGGACACTTGGACGCTTCTATCGGTGGTAGCGGCGCAGACTTCCGGAGTGCGCGTCGCGCCGAACGTCATCCCAGATGCGCTGGAGGTAATAGGCCCACAGGCCTGGCGCTCCGAGCCGACGATCCCGGCTTCGCGGAGCACCTTCAGGTGATGAGAGACGGTCGGCTGCGAGAGGTCGAACAGAGGCACCAGCTCGCACACGCACACCTTCCCGGCGTGCTTTCTCAGCACGTCGACCTGATGGCGACTACGAAGCTTCGGCGACGTAGCTAGGGGCGTGATTCGCTTCGGCCGGCAGCTGCTCCCTCGGCACGCGGATGATTGACGATCGCGACCCCAAGGATCACGACGGCGACGCCGATCGTCGTGTCTAAGCCCGGGAGCGCGCCGCGCACGGCTTGGACCAGGACCGCGACCGCCGGCACGAGGAAGGTCCAGGCATACACGCGTGTGGAAGGCCAGCGGCTGAGCGCCGCGTTGAAGCCGAGGTACACCAGGACCTGACCGCCGACG
>CATPAX010000100.1 GCA_955652215.1 uncultured Solirubrobacteraceae bacterium
CTCTGGTGTCGGATACATGCTGGTCACGATCAGGGCGCGCATCGGTTGCGAGCGTATCCGTGTGCCTTCGCGTGTGACCGCCGGCCCACCCGGCGCGAGCCATCCGGCACCATCCGAGAGATGACCGGCAGCCCACCCGGGGCGAGCCTCTGGCACCATCCGAGAGGTGACCGATGCCGTGAACGTCGCTGTCGCCGGGCGCAGCTACGGGCGAAAGCCGGGCGATCTACGGCCGACCACGATCGAACCCGGGTTCGTCCGGACCGCCACCGGCTCGGCGCTGATCTCGGTCGGCGAGACGCGGGTGATCTGCACAGCCTCGGTGCAGGAGGGTGTCCCGCGATGGCTCGCGGCCTCCGGCCGCGGGTGGGTCACGGCCGAGTACGGGATGCTCCCCGCGTCCACCGGCGAGCGGAAGCAGCGCGACGTCAACAAGGGACGCCCAGACGGGCGCACGGTCGAGATTCAGCGGCTGATCGGCCGCTCACTCCGCGGCGTGATCGACTTCTCGGCGCTCGGCGAGCGGACGATCTACATCGACTGTGACGTGCTGCAGGCAGATGGAGGCACTCGCTGCGCCTCGATCACCGGCGGATTCGTGGCGCTCCGGATCGCCTGCGAGCGGCTGATCAGCGATGGAAGGCTCGAGCGCACGCCGCTCAGCGGGAGCGTGGCCGCGGTCTCGTGCGGGATCGTCGACGGACTCCCCGTCCTCGACCTCGACTATGTCGAGGACTCCGCCGCGGAGGTCGACGCCAACGTCGTGATGACCGGCGACGGAGGGCTCGTCGAGGTGCAGGCCACCGCTGAGCGGACTCCATTGTCCAAGGCGCATCTAGATGACCTGCTGGCGCTCGCCGCCGACGGCATCACCGAGCTGCGCGCGTGCCAGGAGGAGGCCGTCGCCCGGGCCACGGGGTGAGGGACCACCGATGGCGACTCACTCGCTTGTGCTCGCCACCCGGAACCCCCACAAGCTGCGCGAGTTCGCCCGCCTGCTCGAGCCCGCAGGGATCACGATCGAGTCGCTTCCCGCCGACGTGCAGCTCCCCCCCGAAGACGGAGCGACGTTCGAGGAGAACGCACGGCCAAAGGCGCGCACCGCCGCTGCAGCCACCGGCAGGCCCGCGATCGCTGATGACTCAGGGATCGAGGCGCGCGCACTTGGCGGCGCGCCCGGGGTTCGCTCCGCTCGCTACGCCGGGGCCGGCGCGAGCGACGAAGACAACCTCCGAAGGCTTCTACGCGAAGCACCACCGGAAAGCCCCCTCAGGTACGTGTGCGCGCTGGTCTACGTCGACCCGGCGAGCGGAACGGAGCGGCTGTTCAGTGGTCAGTGCACAGGGCGGCTGACCGCGAGCCCGCGCGGCGAAGGCGGGTTCGGATACGACCCGGCGTTTGTGCCTGACGACATCCCAGACGACCGCACCATGGCCGAGCTGACCGATCAGGAGAAGGACGCGATCAGCCACCGTGGCCGCGCGGTGAAAGCGCTGACGGGATGGCTTCAGAGCTGAGACCGGACGCGGCGGGGGAGCCGCGAGGGGGAGTGCAGGCAAGCGTGGGCGCGGGCGCCCCAGAGCCCGGCGCGTCGAAAAAGGTCAGGACCGCCGCGCTGTCGGTCATCTCGAACTCGGCGCTGATCCTCCTAAAGGTGGTCGCCGGGACGCTGACAGGCTCGGTGGCGATCCTCACCGAGGCCGTGCATTCGAGCATTGACCTGGTGGCATCGATGGTCGCGCTGTTCTCGGTCCGCAAGGCCGGTGAGCCCGCGGACGAGAGCCACCGTTACGGGCACGAGAAGATCGAGAACCTGTCCGCGGCGATCGAGGGGGTCCTGATCCTGGTCGGCTCCTCGGCGATCGCCTTCGAGGCGATCCGGCACCTCGTCCGTGGTGGACGGCTGCGAATCGTGGGCCTCGGGATCGCCGTCGCAGGCGTCTCGATGGCCGTCAACATCGTGGTCTCCGGGGTGATCGCCGAAAAGGCGCGGCTGACCGATTCCCCCGCGCTCGCCGCGGACGCTGCCCATCTGAGGACCGACGCGATCACCTCGGGCGGGGTCCTCGTCGGCCTCGTCATCGTGGCGCTCACGGGCCAGCAGTGGATCGACGCGGCCGTCGCGCTGACCATCGCGGCCGGAATCGTTGTGACGGGGGTGAGGCTTCTGACCGGCTCGGGCCGGGTGCTGGTCGATGAGGCGCTGCCCGCGGATGAGGTCGCTGCGATCCGCCGCGCGGTCGAGGAGCTGGGTCCGCGGGGGGCCGTTGGCTATCACGAGCTGCGAACGCGCCGGGCGGGCTCGCGCCGCTACGTCGATCTTCACGTGCAGTTCAGGGCTGGAACCTCACTGGAAGATGCCCACCGCATCGCGCACGAGCTCGAGGACACGATCGGCGCCCACCTGCGCGATGTTGATGTCCTGATCCATCTCGAGCCGCAGGACCGAGTCCGGCCCGGACAGGAGATACGTGCACCGGTGCAGGCAGCTGACGCCGGCGCGCCGGCCCGGGACGCGCCCGATGCCCCGGGCGCCGGGGGCGCTTCGCCTACGTCAGGTTGAAGCCCGCAGATATCGCGACTGCAAGCGTGACCGCCGCATACCCGATGTAGCCCTCGAGCGCGAGCACGAGGACAGCCATCAGGCAGGCGACGACGGTGACGAGCCAGGCGATTCTGCCGAGGTTCACGCCCGTATTCTCCCCTCTGGCGCCGGCGGACATCCTGGCGCCGGCCGTCCGCGGCGGTGGGCAACCGGCCCGAGCACCATGGAACCCGCCTCCGGGGGGCGAAAGAAATCCCCAATTTCCGTAATTTGAGCGCCCACAGGTCGGCTGCTACTAGTCGCTTAAGGCAAGAATTGACGCCACTGGAGCGCGGCCGCGCCGGAATGCCGTCTGCGGCCGCTGTTAGTTTCGACAAATCTCCCATTACGAGAAGGAGGGCATGTGACCAAGTCAGAGTTCGTCGACCAGGTTGCGGATCGCGCCGGGTTGAGTCGGAAAGACGCCCAGGAGGCGGTTGACGCATTCCTGGATACCGTCGAGGATGCGCTGCGGCGCGGAAGCGACGTCAGCTTCTCCGGCTTTGGCAAGTTCAGCGTCTCGAACCGCAGCGCCCGCGACGGCCGCAACCCGGCGACCGGCGAGAAGATCCGGATCAAGGCCTCGAAGGTCCCGAAGTTCACCGCGGGGGCCGGACTCAAGAAAGCGGTCAAGTAGCGCCGCTGCGTAGGGAGACATCAGCTGCAGGGCCAGGCTGCGGTCACGGGCGCGACCAGCCGTGACCGCAGCAGTGCCCGCCACGGCTGATGGCTTCGGAGACCTGGTCGCCGCCCGCGTCGCCAGCCGGCGCAGTCAGCTCGTACTCGGGCTCGATCCCGATCCGGCTCGGCTGTGGCCCCGGGCGCTCGAGCTGACTGAGCAAGCGGGGCTCGATCACACCGCCGCCGCCGTGGAGCGGGCCGCGGTCGCGGTGCAGATCCACTGCGGCCTCGCGATCGAGGCCGCGGGCGAGCACTGCATCGCCGCGAAGCTACAAGTGGCGTGCTTCGAGCGACTCGGCGCGCCCGGATGGGAGGCGCTGCGCGCGGTCACCGCCCGGGCCCGCGACGCTGGCCTGCTCGTGATCGCCGACGCCAAGCGGGGGGACATCGACATTTCCGCCAGCGCGTATGCACAGGCGT
The DNA here is from genome assembly GCA_955652215.1 of uncultured Solirubrobacteraceae bacterium. The sequence continues at coordinate 3,686 of CATPAX010000100.1, forward strand.
TCTTCGGCGTGACGCAGACCGCCTACGGCCCCGTCCAGGGAATCGGCGTCGATGCGATCACCGTCAACCCGCTGCTGGGGCTCGACTCGCTACGGCCTTTCGTGAAGGCGGCGCGCGAGCGCGGCGGCGGGATCTTCGTGCTGGTGCGGACCTCCAACCCGGGTGCGGCCGACCTCCAGGAGCTCGCGCTGCGCGATGGGGGAACGGTGACGCAGCGGCTGGCTGCCGTCGTCAACACACTCGGCGGCGACGTGATTGGCGCCGCGGGCCTCTCGGACGTCGGCGCGGTGGTCGGCGCGACAGCGCCCGAACGGCTTGCCGATCTCAGGGAACGGATGCCGGCTGCGATCCTGCTCCTGCCCGGCGTCGGCGCCCAGGGAGGGCGCGTCGAGGACCTCGCTCCGGCGTTCGCGCCCGGACCCGCCGCGGCGCTCCTGACCGTCTCCCGGGGACTGGTGCAGGCGCACGAGCAGCTCGGCGGCGAGCCGGCCGCGGCGGCCGCGGCGGAGGCCGCTCGAATTCAGGACATGGCGTGGCGCCTGGCCCAATGAGCATGGAGGGAAACACGCCAATCCAGGGAAAACCCAGGTATGATCGCGCATGCCATGGGCGCTAGGAATCCGGCGCGCTATCTGGCTCCGATCGCGCTGATAGCGACGATCATCGCCACGTACATGATCGTGCACCGGGGCCTGGCGGCCAAGTCCAGCACGACGGTGTCGGTCCCGGCCGTCGTGAATTCGGCCGTTGCGCATCGGGAATTCGCCAAGGCAAAGGTCTACGTCGTCCGCCCCGGGGACAGTCTCTCGGCGATCGCCGCCAGGACCGGTGTCCGCCTGTCGATCCTTGAATCGCTGAACCCGCACGTCAAACCTGCGGCGCTTCAGGCCGGCCAGCGGCTCAAGCTCCGAAAGTGACGTGACCCGCACCTCGATCCGCCGTGCGATCGTGAGCTCGGCGATCCTCCTGGCGGCGGTCCTTGCGCTGCCCGCGCCTGCCACCGCCCTGGCTCCGCCGCAGCTCAGCGCCAGTACCGCGGCGCTGATCGAGCAGAGCACCGGGCAGCAGCTATACGGCCTGAACCCATACAGGGAGGTCGCGATAGCCAGCACCACGAAGCTGATGACCGCGCTGCTGACGCTCGAGCACGTCCACCGTCTCGGGATCGAGTTCGCCCAGAACAACTATGTCCCCGCTCCGATCGACTCGCAGATCGGGCTGCGCCCCGGAGAGCTGATGAGCGTCCACGACCTGCTGATCGCGATGCTCCTCCCGAGCGCGGACGATGCCGCGGAGGACCTCGCCTATAACGTGGGCCGCCAGTCGATCGGTTACTTCGTCGGGATGATGAACGTACGGGCGGGTGAGCTTCACCTCGACCACACCCATTACTCGACGCCGATCGGCCTGGATACCCCCGGTAACTACTCGAGCGCCTCGAACCTCGTGATGCTGGCGCGCTATCTGCTCCTGACCCAGCCGTTCTTCCGGGGCGTCGTCTCGCTACCGGCATCGCCGCTGCACACCGGCCCGGTCGGCTTTGTCGTCAACCGCAACGATCTCGTCGCCCGCTATCGGTGGATCAACGGCGTCAAGACCGGCCGCACGGTCGGTGCCGGTTACGTGCTGGTCGGCTCGGGCACCCAAAACGGGATGACGCTGATCAGCGCGGTTCTCGGCACCAGCAGCGAGGCGAGCCGCGATGCCAACACCGTGGCGCTGCTCAGCTGGGGCTTTGCCAACTTCCATCTGGTGACTCCGGTGCGCCGCGGCATGGTGCTGGCTCGGCCGACCGTCCGCTCACAGTCGCGACATGCGATCGTGGTGGCGGCGCGAACGTACAGAAGTGTGTTCGCCCGCGCGACGCCGATCCGTCTTCGCGTCAGCGTCCCGGCGCAACTGGTGGGACCGATCGCGGCTGGGGCTCGTGTCGGCACGGTGTTCGTGCTCGCCGGGGGACGGGCCGTGGCGACGATCCCGCTGCTGCTGCGAAAGGCGCTACCCGCCGTCAGCACACTGACGATCGCCACAAGCTTCTTCCAGCGACCGGTTACGCTACTCGCAGGCGCCTTGCTGCTCTTCGCCGCGCTTGGGGCGGTGCTGTTCTGGCGGCATCGGAGCCTGGCAAGAGCGGCGCCGGCAGCCTGACCATGATCATCACCGTCACCTTGAATGCGGCTCTCGACAAGACGCTCGAGGTGCCGAATTTCACTCCTGGCCGGCGGCATCGGACCGTCGATCAGACCACGATGCCGGGCGGCAAGGGAGTCAATATCGCCCGTGCGATCAAGCGTCTCGGGCAGCCGGTGATCGCCACCGGCTTGGCGGGGGGCGCGACTGGCACGCGGATCGTCGAGGCGCTCAACGACGAAGCGATCCTCAACGCGTTCGTGCGGATTCGCGAGGAGTCGCGGACCAACACCGCAGTGCTGGATCCGACGACTGGGATGCATACGGAGATCAACGAGCGGGGGCCGTCGGTGTCGGCGATCGAGTTCGAGCTGTTTCGCGAGAAGCTTCTTTACCTGGCCAAGGGAGCGAGCATCTGCGTGTTCGCGGGAAGCCTGCCTCGCGGAATCCCGGCTGACGTTTACGCGAGCCTGATCCGCGAGGTCAAGCGGCTCGGCCCGCTGACCGTGGTCGATACCGAGGGAGACCCGCTGCGCTTCGCGGTCCGCGCCGAGCCGGCGGTCGTCTCGCCCAACGAGCTCGAGGCCGAGGAGCTCGTCGGACACGAGTTCAACGACATCGAGGATCGCGCGCAGGCTGTCGCGGAGATGGCCCGGCTTGGCGCCTCGGAGGCGATCATGACCGTCACCGACGGCTGTTACGCCCAAGTGATCCAGGATGGCGGCCCCGCCGTCTACAGAGTCAGGGTTCAGGAGCAGGAGCCCCGCTCCCGGATCGGCTCGGGAGACGCGTTCCTCGCCGGTTACATCGCCTCCCGCTACGCGGGACGCTCGCCGGTCGACTGCCTTCGCCATGGCGTCGCGTGTGGGGCTGAATCGACCCAGCATTTCGGCGCCGGGTTGCTCGATCCAAGCAAGGTCGAGCGGCTGATGGGTGAGGTCGAGGCCGAGCGCCTGGGAGTCGCCGCGGAGATCGGCTGATCCGGGCCGACAATGACGAAACGCCCAGCTGCCCGCTGCTAGCATCGCCGGGACGGTGGCGCCGGCCTCGTCCCCCTTCTCGTCCGATCCAACAAATAAGCTTCCGGAATGGAAGTAGAGATCGGACGCGGGAAGAAGGCCCGCCGAGCTTACGGTTTCGACGACATCGCGATCGTTCCTTCCCGCCGGACTCGCGATCCGGACGACATCGACATCAGCTGGACGCTCGGCCCTTACCGTTTCGAGCTCCCGCTACTGGCATCGGCACTCGACGGGGTCGTGTCCCCGGAGACGGCCGGGATCATCGGCAAGCTCGGAGGCCTCGCGGTCCTGAACCTCGAGGGGATCTTCTGCCGCTACGAGGACGCCGAGACTCAGCTCGATCGGATCGCAAGCTATTCCCGGGACATCGCGACCCGGGAGATGCAGGACATCTATCGCGAGCCGGTCAAGCCGGAGCTGATCGCCCGCCGGATCCGTGAGATCAAGGATCAGGGCGTTGTCGCCGCTGCCTCGCTGACCCCCCAGCGGGTGCGTGCCCACTA
>CATPAX010000101.1 GCA_955652215.1 uncultured Solirubrobacteraceae bacterium
CACCTGTCCCGCGTGAATCGACTTACCCATCCCGACGCCGCCGCCGTGGTGGATCGAGACCCAGCTGGCCCCACACGCCGTGTTCACCAGCGCGTTGAGCAGCGGCCAGTCGGCGATCGCATCGGACCCGTCCGCCATCGCCTCTGTCTCGCGCTGCGGCGAGGCCACCGAACCCGTGTCGAGGTGGTCGCGGCCGATCACGATCGGGGCGTGCAGCTCGCCCGAGGCGACCATCTCGTTAAAGCGCACTCCCGCCCGGTCGCGCTCGCCGTATCCGAGCCAGCAGATCCGCGCCGGAAGGCCCTGGAAGTGGACGCGTTCGGTGGCGAGCTCGATCCACCTCGCGATGTGCTCTTGGTCGCCGAACAGGTCGAGGATCGCCCGGTCGGTGGCGTAGATGTCCTCGGGGTCACCCGACAGCGCCACCCAGCGGAACGGTCCCTTGCCTTCGCAGAACAGGGGCCGTATATAGGCAGGCACGAACCCGGGATAGCTGAACGCATCCTTGTCCCCGTGCTCGGCGGCCAGGCCTCGCAGCGCGTTGCCGTAGTCAAACGCCTCCGCGCCCGCTGCCGCGAGCTCCCGGATCGCCGCCACATGAACGAGCGCGCTGTCTCCCACCCGGCGCAGATATTCATCCGGATCGCTGCCCCGCAGCCCCTCGGCCTGCTCGAGCGTCATCCCGGCGGGGATGTATCCGTTCAGGGGATCGTGAGCCGACGTCTGATCGGTCACGACATCTACGGGCACGCCCCGGCGCACCAGCTCGGGCAGCACCTCGGCAGCGTTGCCGGCAAGGCCGATCGACAGCGGCTTGCGCTGCGCTCGTGCCGCGTCCAAGCGGCGCAGGGCGTCGTCGAGGTCGGCCGCGCGCTCGTCGAGGTAGCCGCCCCGGATTCGCCGCTCAATCCGCTGCAGGTCGACCTCGATGCACAGTGCCGCGCCGTCGAGCATCGTGATCGCCAGCGGCTGCGCGCCGCCCATGCCACCGAGCCCGGCCGTCACCACAAGCCGGCCGGCGAGGGTGCCGTCGAAGCGCTTGCGGGCCGCCGCCGCGAACGTCTCGTAGGTCCCCTGCAGGATCCCCTGGCTCCCGATGTAGATCCAGGAGCCCGCGGTCATCTGGCCGTACATGATCAGTCCCGCGGCATCGAGCTCCCGGAACGTCTCCCAGTTGGCCCAGTCGGGGACCAGGTTCGAGTTCGCGAGCAGCACGCGCGGCGCCAGCTCATGGGTCTCGAACACAGCCACCGGCTTTCCCGACTGCACGAGGAGTGTTTCGTGCGCCTCGAGACGCTTTAGCTCGGCCACGATCGCGTGGTAGCTCGGCCAGTCCCGCGCCGCCTTGCCGATGCCTCCGTAGACGACCAGCTCCGACGGCTTCTCGGCTACGTCCGGATGCAGGTTGTTCTCGAGCATGCGCAGCGCTGCCTCCTGCTGCCATCCCTTGCATCGGAGGCTCACGCGGCGCGCTCCTTGGTGGGCGCACCAAGGCTCCGTGACAACGCTTCGGCGTGCTGCGCGACAGCCCGCCCGAGCGTGTTGACACGCCGGCGCGTGGTCCGGTAGGTGGGCGCCAGCACGCTCAGGGCGGCGATGATCGCACCGTCGGGCCCATAGAGCGGAGCGGCGATCGATGTCACGTCTGGCTCGACGGCACCGCTGCGGGTCGCGAAGCCGCCCGCTCGGAGATCTCCCCGGAGCGCTGCGCCGAGCGCGGTGCCCCGGGTCGGGATCGTCCGGCCCGTCCAGCTTGCCGTCTGAACCATGTTTGGGCTTGTCACCTGCCGGAGGTAGATCGCCTGTCCGGCTTGGACGGACACCACAAGATTCGCCGTCTCACCGGTCTCGGCCGCGAGCTGCTCGAGGTGCGGTCCGGCGAGCTCGAACAGCGGATCCTCGCGGAGCGCCGCCGCGGCTAGGCGCCGTAACCGGACCCCGGGGCGGTAGCGCCCGAGCTCGTCGCGCCGGACGAACTCGGAGATCGTGAGCGTCGAGAGCAGGCGGGAGGTGGTGCTCGGAGACAGGTCTACTGCCCGGGCCAGATCGCTGAGCGTCCCACCGCTTTCGGTGACTGCGGCGAGCAACCGCAACGCCCGCTCGACGGTGCGAGTTGCGCCCTGGGGCTCCATTGGGCGCACGACCCTACCGTAGAATGAAATGCCTTGTCGCTAAACGGCAATAGGTGGTTTGCCGGCTCGCAGCGAGGCGCCAACCGACGCCGCCACCACGAGCGCGATCCCCAGCAGCGCGCGGATTCCGAGGCCCTGCCCGAGCACAATGAACCCGGCCAACGCGGCCATCGCGGGCTCGATGCTCATCAGCACGCCGAACACCGGCGCCGCGATCCGTCGAAGGGCCTCCATCTCGAACGTGTAGGGGATCGCCGAGGACAGCATCCCGACGGCGGCACCGAGTTCGAGCGAGCGCGGATCAAGCAGGTGCGATCCACCGGCAGCGATTCCCGCTGGAAGCACAAGCACCGTGGCGACGCACATCGCGAGCGCCAAGCCAGTGCCTCCGGGAAACGCCTGCCCGACGCGAGCGTTGACGAGGATGTAGGTCGCCCACATCGCCGCGGCGGTCAGTGCGAGGATCACGCCGAGCGCGTCGACTCCGTGGCCGTTCCCATTGGTCAACGCCAGGATGCCGGCGGCTGCGAGCCCCACCCACAGGAAGTCGAGCTTGCGGCGCGAACCCGCGACGGCCACCCCGAGCGGGCCGACGAATTCGATCGACACGGCGATTCCGAGCGGGATCCGGTGGATCGCCGCGTAGAAGCTCAGGTTCATCGCCGCAAGCACCAGTCCAAACAGGGCGGCAAGCCCGAGCTCGCGCCGGGAGCGCCCTCGGATCCGCGGACGCCAAACCGCCATCAGCACGATCGTCGCGGAGACCAGCCGCAGCAGCACCGAGCCCGCTGGCCCGACCTGGGCAAACAGCGTCGCGGCGATCGCCGACCCAAACTGCACGGAGGCGATCGCACCGACCACGAGTCCTGCCGAGGGTATGCGCGCAATCAGCCCCGGACCGCGAACGGCTGCGTCGGCATGGGCCATTTAGCGATCGTAGCCGCGGCGTGATCGTCCTCGACGGCGCCCGGCTGACCCCCTCAGAGGTCGCGGCTGTCGCCCGTGATCGGACTCCGGTCGCGCTCACGGACGAGGCTCGGGCACGCAACGCCGCTGCTCGGGAGGTGATCGCGGCCGGCCTCGAGACCGGCGAACCGCTGTACGGGTCAAGCACGGGCGTGGGCGCCCTACGCGATCGCGAGATCGGCCCTGAGGACCGGGAGCGCTTCCAGTGGCACCTGCTGCGAAGCCATGCTGTGAGCGCCGGGCGCCCCCTCGCGCCGGAGCTGGTGCGGGCTGGGATGGTCGTCCGCGCCAACCAGCTCGGAACCGGCGGAGCCGGGGTCGCTCCCGAGCTGCTCGAACGCCTGGTCTGGGCGCTCAACGAAGACGTCGTTCCGGTGACCAGGGAGCTCGGGTCCCTCGGGACCGGCGACCTCCCGGGCCTGGCGGAGATCGCCTTGGCTCTTCTCGGCGAGCACCGGGTGTGGTGCGACGGACAGCCGCGGCTCTACTCGGAGGCGGTCGACATCCGCCTTGGGCTGCGCGATGCGCTTGGGTTCATGAGCTCGAATGCGCTGACCGCCGGTCGCACCGCGCTGGTCTGCGTTGACGCCTTCGAGCTGCTGGAACGGTGGCTGTCGGTCGCGGCATTGTCATTCGAGGCGCTGCAGGCCGATCCGGTGGTGCTCGATGCACGCGTGCAGGCCGCGCGCGGGAGCAGCGGTCAATCGGCCGTCGCGACCCGAATGCGAGAGCTGCTTGCTGGCGCGTCGCTCGCCGAAGATGACCCGAACCGGCTGGTCCAGGACCCCTATCCGTTCCGGGTGCTCCCGCAGGTGGACGGGGTCTCGCAC
>CATPAX010000102.1 GCA_955652215.1 uncultured Solirubrobacteraceae bacterium
CCAGTACATCATCCGAGCTTTTCGACAAGCGGGGGGCCTCGTGAACATCGAGGCCCACCCCGTGCCCGAGGCCATGGCCGAACTGCTCGCCGTAGCCGCCGGCCGCGATCAGCGACCTGGCGCGAGAGTCGACATCGCGCCCATGGGCACCGGCTCTGACAGCCTCGACGCCGGCGAGCTGAGCCGAGAGCACGAGCTCATAGACCTCGCGCGCCTTGTTTCCCGGCTCGCCGGCGGCGACCGTCCGCGTGCAGTCCGAGCAATAGCCGTCGAGCACCGCTCCCCAGTCGATCACAACCAGCTCGCCGCTGCGGATCTCGTACTCGCGCGACCTAGCGTGGGGCTGCGCCCCGTGCGGGCCGGCGGCAACGATGGAGGCGAAGCTTGGCCGCTCGGCGCCACGCTCGAGCATCTCACGCTCGAGCGTGATCGCCACCTGGCGCTCCGTTCGGCCAGGCAGTCCCGCGTCGAGCAGCGACTGAAGGGCGGCGTCGGCTAGTTCGGTCGCGTCCGTGAGGAGCGCGCGCTCCCGGGGATCCTTGACCCTGCGCAGCCCCTCGACGAGTCCATGGACCGCGACCAGCTCGATGCGGTCGGGCAAGAGCTCGCGCAGCCGCCGGTGCTGCCACACGGACAGATGCGCGTCCTCGAACCCCAGCCTCAGCTCACCCTGCGGCAACGCCTCCCGGACCGTCTCGAACAGATCGACTGAACCCGTGCGCCGCTCGAAACCACGGTCGACCTCTTCCGCCGCCTGCTCGACGTAGCGAAAGTCGGTGACGAATCGCGCAGCGTCGCCGGTCAGGACTGCGATGCCGTTCGAGCCGGTGTATCCGGTCAGGTAGCGAACGTTGACCAGGTCGGTGATGAGGACCGCATCGACGCCTGCCTCGGGCAGCTGCTGGGCCAACGCCTGAGCGCGGTCGCTCACTTGCTCTGCAGCTCGTCGCGTAGTGCCACCAGCGCGTCACGATAGCCCTCCGGCCCCTTGCCGATGACGCGCGCGAAGCACAGCTCGGATATCACCGATTGCCGGCGCCAGGGCTCCCGGGCCTCGAGGTCAGACAGATGGACCTCCACCGCGGGCACACCGGTGATCTCGAGGGCATCCCGAATCGCGTAGGAGTAATGCGTCCAGGCACCGGGATTCAGGACGATCCCGTCGGCGAGACCCTCCAACTTGTGGAGGTGCTCCACAAACTCGCCCTCGTGGTTGGACTGGAAGAAGCGCGCGATCAGTCCGAGCTCGCCGGCGAGCTCGGCGATCGACAGCTCAAGCCGCTCGAGCGAGAGCCCACCGTATTGGGCGGGATCACGCCGAGCCAGCTGGTCGAGGTTGACCCCGTGCATCACCTCGATCCGGTTTCGAACGCTCATCTCGACACCAGCTCGCGCACCGCAGCCACCAGCGCGCCGGACGGAACCGTACACCCGGCGTGCGGACGTCCGGGCGCCTCGAGCAGCACCAACGGCACCGGACCCTCACCGAGACGCTTCTTGTCGCGCGCGGTGGCGGCTACGACGTCGTCGGGGTCGGCGTGCGCAAGCGAGCTCGGCAACCCCTGGCGCGCGAGCAGCTCGCCGACCTCCTCGCGAAGCTCGTGCTGCTCGGATAGGCGCAGCGCCGCGAGTAGCCCGAGAGCGACAGCTTCGCCGTGCCGGTACCGGGTGTACCCGGTGACCGCCTCGATCGCGTGGGCGACCGTGTGACCGAGGTTCAGCACCTGGCGCAGGCCGTCGTCCCGCTCATCGCGGGCGACGATCCTGAGCTTGGTGCGAACGCAGCCCGCGATCACCTCGGGATCGCCGGGCTCAGCGCCGCCGCGAACCCGCTCCCACAGGTGGCCGCCGGCGATCAGCGCGGTCTTGACAACCTCGGCATAGCCAGCCGCGAGCTCGGCCGGGGGAAGCGTCCGCAGCGCGCCGCTGTCCGCGATCACCGCCTCGGGATGGTGGTAGGCGCCAACATAGTTCTTCGCGTCGGGGAGGTCGATACCCGTCTTGCCGCCATAGGCGGAGTCAACCTGGGCCAGTAGCGTGGTCGGCGCCTGTACATAGCGAACTCCGCGCTGGTAGGTGGCCGCGCAGAAGCCGGCCAGGTCCCCGACGACGCCGCCCCCCAGAGCGACCACCACGTCTGCCCGGGTCATACCCCCGCCTGCCAGCCGGCTCCACAGCGACGCGGCCGTCGAGATCGTCTTCGCCGACTCCCCCGGGGCCAGTTCTATCCGCGCAACCGCCGGCTCGAAAGCGCCCTCAAAGCAACGGGCTACGTGGACGTCGGTGACGACGAACCGGCGGCCATCGACTGTGGCGGGCCAGAAGCCGTGCCGATCGATGAGTCCCCCACCGAGGTAGACCGGGTAGTCCTTTGACGCGCTCGCGGCCCACTGCACCCTAGCGCCGGCTGGCAGCCCGTCGAGGGCGCGCAGGACGGCGCCCATCGAGCGCGAGCGCTCGGTTGGGACGGTGACGTCGGCCAGCGCGGCATACACCGGTTCGCGCTCGGCATACAGGAGATCAAACAGCGAGCGGTCGGACGCGAGCGGCCGGTTGCTCGCGTGGCATCGCTCCCAGGCCATGTCGAGGTCGACGTCAATCCAGACGACGAGATGGTCCTGGGCGGCGGCGCGCACTCGCTCTGAACCGAGCGCCCCACCGCCGAGCGCGATGACCCGCCGGCCGGGCTGGCTCAGCAACTCGAGCGTGACCCGCTCCTCGGCCGCGCGGAAAGCAGCCTCGCCGTCCTGCTCGAACACGGCCGCAATCGGCTTGCCGAGTCGCTCCTCGAGCACACGGTCCACATCGATCGCCTCGACTCCCAGCCCGCGCGCCGCGCTGCGCGCCGCGGTCGACTTTCCAGCCCCCATGAATCCGACGCAGACCACGGCACCTCCGGGCTCCGGGCCGGGGCCGGGCGAGCTCACGCCGGCGGCCACCCGATCCGCTCGCGATAGGCAGCGACCGCCGCCCGCGCGTCGTCGAGATGGTCGCCGCCGAACTTGCGCCGGTAGGCGTCGGCCAGAACGAACGCAACCATCGCCTCGCCGACCACCCCCGCCGCCGGCACGGTGCACGAGTCTGTGCGCTCACGCAGTGCCTCCGCTGGCGCCCGGGTGGAGATGTCGACTGAGCGCAACGGCTTGGTCAGAGTCGGCAGCGGCTTCATGGCAGCGCGCACGACGAGCGGCGCGCCGGTCGTCATCCCGCCTTCCAGGCCGCCGGCGCGGTTGGTGGCCCGGAAATAGCCGCGCTGCTCGTCATAGAAGATCTCGTCGTGGGCTTCGGACCCAGGAACGCCGGCCACTTCGAAGCCGGCGCCGATCGAGACCCCCTTGATCGCCTGGATCGACAGGATCGCCTGACCGAGGCGGCCATCGAGACGCTCCTCCCAGCTGACGTGCGACCCAAGCCCGGGCAGCAGCCCGAAGGCGATCACCTCGAATACGCCGCCGAGCGACTCGTTGGCCTTACGAAGACGGTCGATCTCGGCCACCATCGCCCGGCTCGCCTCAGCGTCGAGGCAGCGGACCGGCGACTCGTCGACGCCCGTGAAGTCCTCGAGCGACAGGTCCGCGCGGCCCGGAGCGCTCACCCCGGTTATCTGCGTGACGTGCGATCGAATCTCGACACCGAGCGCCCGCAGAAACGCCTTAGCCACGGCCCCTCCGGCGACCCGCGCCGCTGTCTCCCTCGCGCTTGCCCGCTCGAGGATGTCGCGGACGTCCGTCAGTCCGTACTTCTGGACGCCGACCAGGTCTGCATGTCCCGGCCGCGGGAGGTGAACCTCCGCTATCTCGTCGTCTACCGGCGATGGGTTCATCCGCGCGACCCAGTTGGAGTAGTCGCGGTTGATCACCTGTAAAGCGATCGGGCCCCCGAGCGTGCGCCCGTGCCTGACGCCGCCGAGTACCTCGGCCTTGTCGCGCTCGATCTTCATCCTGCCACCGCGTCCATGTCCCAGCTGACGGCGGGCGAGATCGCCGTTCAGGGCGTCGGGCTCGAGCGCGAGCCCGGCCGGCATGCCCTCGACGATGCAGGTGAGCGCAGGACCGTGCGATTCGCCGGCGGTTATCAGGCGTAGCACGGCCACGGGCGCAAGGTTACGGGCCGCGCGTGGCTGCGGGACCCTGCCGCGCCGAGCACCCCGCCGACACAGAGAATGTGCCGCGGCTCGCTCGGCGGCGCGCGGCCGCGTCAGTAGCGTCCGGCGATGTCGAGCGCGATGTGACGGCCCCCGGTGGCGAACAGCGACAGATGCACCGTGACGGTGACATGCCCGAGGCGCCGCAGCTTGACGGCGGTGGCCCCTGACAGACGCAGGTGCAGGGTCATGGTGCCCGCTCTTATGCTGGAGACGGTGCCTCTCCCAACCGTCACCGTCGGTCCACGTCCGCCCCTGATGCGCGCCCGCCTGGCCGCCGCCCGCGAGATCGTCAGCGTCACGATCCCGTCGGCCTGAACATTGGAGGTGACCCGCATGACGAGCCCCGAGCGGAGCACGGAGCGCAGGCCCTGGGGCATCAGCTGCGCCCGTAGGGCCAATCCCGGGCTGGGCGGGGGAGGCGGTCCCGGAGGTGCCGGCTTGCCCGGACCGAGCACATCGATCGACTGACTGATCGTGCTCGCGTTGCCGCCGCGATCGGTGACGCTCAGCGTCACGGTGTAGGTGCCGCCATAGGTGTAGGTGTGGACGACGCTCGGTCCGATCGACTTGGTGCCGTCCCCGAACTCCCAGTGATAGTTGGCGCCTGGGACCATCAATGTCGACACTGTCACCGAGCCGTCGAACGCGACCACATCGCCGCGGCCGATCGGACTCGGGACGACGAACGTCGGCGCGAGTGTGACGCCGAGCTCGCACTGCAAAGCGTTCGGATCGATCTCGATGGCGCCGGCATTGTTGAACTCTGGCTGCAGGAAGTAGGGGTTCTGTTTGCTCGAGCCGACCACGACGGCGTCGTAGGGATCACCGCCGGGTCCGCAACCGTTGTCGCTTACCTCCGCGCCGTTGTTGCCGAACCACCCGTTCAGCCAGGGGTTGACGATCGCCGCGATCTCGCCTTGACTAACTGGATTGACAAGCGCCATGCCGGCGTATTGGGCCAACTGCTGGGCTGAGACCGCAGGCGGCACCGGCGGCAGATTCGGCTCGTCGCATCTCCCGTATATCCAGGGGAAGCTGGAGAACGTGGTCCATGGCTGCACGACGTAGGCGAACGGCTTGTTGTCGACCGTCACGTAGGAGTGATATGAGCAGAACTGCGCCCCGGAAACGCTGGATCCCTGGTAGTACGAGCAGAGCGGACTGGTCGAGTCGAGGCAGACCTGAACTCCCGGGGGGGTGAGGAGAACCAGCAGCGGGGTGTAACCCCACGGCAGGCGGCCCACCAATCCCATGTTGTTGACCATCGTCGTCAGCTCGCTCTTGATCTGTGTATCGGTCAAGCAGTTGCTCAGGCTGCCCACCGGACAGGCGCTGGCTGGGTAATTGCTGCCTACGCCGGTTCCGATCGTGTTCCCGAACTGGCAGGCAGAGCCGCCCGAGTTCCCGTAGTCGATGCACCCCCCGCCGTACTTCGACACGTTCTGTGCCCGCCCCCCGTAGTCGTTGTATTGGGTCGTCAGACCGTACGGCGAGGTGAAGGTGTTGCTGGCGTCAGCGACATCGCGCATGAACTGCTCGACGAAGTCCCTGGTGGTGGCCCAATCCGCACGGATCGGATCCCAGGTGATCGCGAACGTCTCGTTGGCGTGCATCACCGCATCGCTGGGGGTTGCGCCGCCGCCTTGCCAGCACAACGCGAACGGGGACAAGGGCCCCGGTCCCCCCAGATCGTGCGGGAGCCACGGATCAGAACAGGGAACGGTCGAGGTGACGGTCGGTAGCCCGCTCGTGCTCGTGCCCGGAACCAGCGCGACGCCGTAGCGGCTGCCGTTGACGTCGAGTACAACCGCCTGCGCCGCGCTCGTCGTCACGACCAGCGACATCAGCAGCGACAGCATGATCGCGAGGCTAGGCAAGCGGCCGCGCAGGCGACCCCGCCGGGCAGCCCTCCTCGCGCACGGGAAGCCCGCCATCAGCGTCTCCCCACCTTCAGGTTTCGCAGGTCGACTACCGCGCCGACGCTGGGGTCGTACTGGAACAGCGTGAGCGCGCTCAGCGCCGAATTGTCCAGCAGCTTGTGGCCGGCTATCGAAGCCGTCCGGCGCGCCTTCTGCGCGGCGGCCTGCGACCGATACTCGTCAGCCTTGACCGCGGTGACGG
>CATPAX010000103.1 GCA_955652215.1 uncultured Solirubrobacteraceae bacterium
TCCGGTACCGAGATGTTCTGAGAGGAGTCGCCTACGCGGCGATCATCGCGGGACCAGCCGCACTGGCGGTCCAGCGGCTGAGCTGGGCGCTGAGCGGGGAGCAGGGCACCCCGGGGTCGGTCGCGCCGCTCGCGCTCGCCGCGGCGCTCGTCGGCGGTCCGACCGGGATGATCGGCAACCGCCTCTCGCGCGCGCTCGAGCGACGCGCGGATCACTACTCGCTCGAGCTCTCAAAAGCTCCCGAGGCGTTCGTCTCGTTCGAGCGCCGGATCGCTGTGCAGAACGTCGCGGACCTGCGTCCGCCGGCAGCGCTGACGGCGCTGCTCGCCACACACCCCCCGACCGCGGAGCGGATCGGTGCGGCTGTCGCCTGGTCCCGCCTGCACGGGGACGCCGACGCGTCTAGGAACGGCGCCGGCCGGCTCGGCGCATCGGCCGCCGGCGGCGTATCACTCGGTTGATTCGCCGTACTCCTGGGTGCCGCCGTATTCGGGAAGGTTCTTGATGCCCTCGCTGGTCTGCCACTTCGAGTAGTTGTCCTGCATCGCGTCGATCAGTTCGCGCATGAACTTCGGCGAGAGGTTGAGTCGCGACACGACGACGCCAGGGATCTCCTCCTCCTCGACCTCGTGGTCGACACGCGCGAAGGTGATCGTGAACTCGTAATCGGAGTGGCTGACGTTGGCGAAATTCGCGTAGACGCCACCCATGATCTCTGGTGAAAACTGGATGTTTATGTGCCGCTCGGGCCGGTTGGGGTCGCTCATTGACGCTTAGTATCCCATCGTGCGGGTGATCGTCGTCGCCGTGGGCCGGCTTCGTGACCCGTTCGCCGATGACGTCGCGCACTACCAGAAGCTGCTGGGGGCCTATGTCCGCCTCGAACTGGTGGAGGTCCGCGACGACGCCCAGGTACCCGGGAGGCTCCCGGCGCGGTCGTTTGTGTCGCTGCTCGACCGGACCGGAAAGCAGCTCGACTCGGTCGCGTTCAGCCGCTTTCTCGAAGACCGCCGGCGTGAGGGGCGCGATCTGTGCTTCGTCGTGGGCGGACCATTCGGGCTGGAGCTCGACCGCGCCGATCACCGTTTGTCGCTCGGGGCCATGACCCTTCCACACCAGCTGGCCAGAGTCGTCCTGCTCGAGCAGGTTTACCGCGCGCATCGGATCCTCGCGCGCGAGCCGTACCACTACTGACTAACCTGATTTGCCAGATGCTCGATCGCGATGCGCAGTCACCTTTCCATGCGCTGATCGGGGCCGTGGGTGACGCCGCGGCCGCGGTTCGTGGCGGTAATGGTGTGGGCTCGGGACAGCTGCGGTTGGAGCGTCCCAAGCACGACAATCAAGGCGACTATTCGACCAACGCGGCAATGCTCCTCGCTCCCGCCCTGAGCCAGCCGCCGCGCGAGATCGCGGAGCGGCTCGGCACTGTGCTGAGCGACCGGCTCGGGGATGACCTGGCGAGAGCAGAGGTGGCCGGGCCGGGCTTCCTGAATCTGGTCATGTCAGACGGCTGGCACCGAAAGGCGCTCGCGTCGATGCTCTCCACTGGTGAGCGTTTTGGCAGCTCCGGAGTGCTGGCGCCGGAGCGGATCCTGGTCGAATTCGTCTCTGCCAACCCGACGGGACCGTTGCCCGCCTCGAGTGGTGGCCGCCACGGCGCATACGGCGATGCACTGGCGCGAATCCTCGAGCACTACGGGCACGCCGTCTCGAGGGAGTACTACTTCAACGACGCGGGCGGTCAGATCAGGCTGCTCGGGGAATCGGTCAGGGCGCGCGCGCGTGGGGAGGAGGTCCCCGAGGATGGCTACCAGGGCGAATATGTCGTCGAGCTGGCCAAGCAGATTCCGGGCGCGGCCGATCTCGATGTCGACGGGCTCGCCCACGCGGCCGTCGAGATTCTGCTGAGGTCGATCAAGTCCTCGCTCGAGCGGTTCGGGGTTCGCTTCGACCGCTTTTTCCTTGAACGGACGCTGCATGAAGGCGAGCCAAGCCCGTTGCAGCAAGCGCTCGCGCTACTCGAGGAATCCGGTCAGGTGTACCGCTCCGAAGGAGCCCTGTGGCTCCGGACGACCAGCTTCGGGGATACCAAGGACCGGGTCGTCGTGCGCTCGAACGGCAACCCCACCTACCTCGCTTCCGACATCGCCTATCTCAAGGACAAGCGCGATCGCGGGTTCGAGCGCCAACTGACCGTGGTTGGAGCCGACCATCATGCCTACGTCGGCACGCTGAAAGCGGCGATGGCCGCGCTCGGAGGAGATCCCCGTACGGTCGAGGTGCCGTTGATCCAATGGGTCCACCTGGTGGAGGGCAAAGAGCGTGTCGGGATGTCCAAGCGCCGTGGCGACTTCGTGACGCTTGACGAGTTGCTCGATGAGATCGGCGTTGACGCGACGCGGTTCTTCATGCTTCAGCGCTCGCACGACCGCACGCTCGAGCTCGACCTGGAGCTCGCCCGCAAGCAGTCCAGCGAGAACCCGGTCTACTACGTGCAGTACGCCCACGCTCGGATTGCTTCGATGCTGGGACGCCTGAGTGAGGACCGGATCGAGCAGGCGCTGGCTGCGGTCGGTGATCACGACCAGCATCCGCTCCACGGCTCCGAGCGCCGCTTGATCAAGCAGCTGGCGGACTTTCCCTGGGAGATCGACGAGGCCGCCGAGCGCCGCGGGCCGCACCGGATCGCGGCCTATTCACTCGAGCTCGCACAGGACTTCACGTCGTTCTACCGCGACTGCCGGGTGGTCGGAGCCACTCCGGAGAACGTGGAGTCCTTCAGGGTCGCGCTGTCGGTCGCGGCGCAGCGAGTGATCGCAACCTCGCTCGGGCTGCTCGGCGTCACTGCCCCGCGCTCGATGTAGGGGTCCCTCAGGCTGCTGTTGTGAGAAGGCCGCGCGCGATCTCGCGAGCGCGCGGATCATCCGTCGAATCGGGCCAAGTCCTCCTCGAGGCGCCGAGCGTCCGCGACGTCCAGTTTGGGCTCCGCGCGTAGCGGCAGCGCTCGGGCCCGTCTGCGCCAGCGGGGCAGGTACACAGCCAGGAGCCCGAGGCCTCCCAGCAGGATCGCCGGGGGAAGCAGATACACCGTCAGGTTGAAACCGGTTGCCGGCGGCTTTCCGAGAACCGCCGGCCCGTACTGAGCGACGAGCGCCTTCAGGATCTGACTTTTCGTCTCCCCCTGGGCGATCAGTGCCTGGACGTAGGCGCGCTCGCTGATCGCCTGGGGCGACTGGGCGAGCGCCAGGGGCTCCCGGCACGACACGCACATAACGTCGTTCTCGATGTCGCTCAGGGATGCGCGAGGCGTCGCAGCTGTGGCTACCGCGGGGGCGATCGCCAGCGCAGCGAGGACGATCGCCGTTGCTCGCCGGATCGTCACGAGCGGCGGGTCAGGATCGGCGGCAACGTCTGCGCCAGCCACTGGTCACTGACGCTGTAGCGGCGCAGTGCGGCGATCCTGCCGGCACGGTCGATCACAAAGGTCTCCGGCACGCCGGTGGTCCCGAATGACCGGACGAAGTTCCCGTCGACGTCTCGGAGCACCGGATAGGTGAGGTGATATTCGCGCACGAACCGCTGTGAGTCGCTCGAGTTGTCCAGGTATGTGACGCCGATGATCGTCGCATGGTCGCCCGCGAGCGCGCGCTGCTCGCGCTCGAGGATCGGTGCCTCCGCGGCGCACGGGTCACACCACGATGCGAACACGTTCAGGACCACGACCTTCCCGCGATAGTCCGCAAGGCTCTCCATACGCGAGGACCCGAGCACGGGAAGCGCGGTCCCTGCATTCGGGACGGGGGGATGTATCCCGTGCTGAACTGCGGAGTCGATCGAAGTGTTCGCCCCCTGGTTGCTGACGCCAAACGCCAGCAGCGCGAGTAGCGCGAGCGCCGCAACGACCACCACGCCTGGGATCACGAAACGTCGCACTACGCAAAAGCGTAGTACCCGTCTTCCCGCTGGCCCCTAGCGTCGCCCCTTAGAATCCGCCTCAGCGCGGTGGTAGCTCAGTTGGTAGAGCGCGAGCTTCCCAAGCTCGAGGTCGCGGGTTCGAGGCCCGTCCGCCGCTTGCAGGGAGGGGCCGACGTGGACACGATCCAGCTCGGCGTACCCTCGGAGTCGTCCCTTGACTTCTGGGCCGACCGGCTCGCCGCCAACGAGGAGGATCCAGCTCATCTCTGCGAAGAGCTGCGTCTTCCGGTTCACGCGAACATCTGGGCCCGCAGCTCGAGCGTTACCTGACCCTACTGACCGACCCACGCGCCGCGGCGCGCCAGGAGGCCTAGCCATGAGCCTTGTCTACCGTGAGCGGCCGGCGGAGGGAGACCTCGCGGGCCTCCTCATCCTCCACCACGGCCGGGGCGCCGACGAGCATGACCTGCTCGGCCTCGCGGACGTCCTGGATCCCCCGCAACGGCTCCACGTCGTGACCCCACGGGCGCCCCTGACAATCCCGGGGTCGCCCGGATATCACTGGTATGTCGTGCCGAGGGTGGGCTATCCCGACCCGGAGACCTTCCACGCCGCGTACGAGCGACTGGGTGCCTTCCACGACGGGCTGTGGGGGCGGACCGGCATCTCCCCGGGCCGCACGGTGCTAGGGGGCTTCTCGATGGGCTCGGTAATGAGCTACTCGCTTGGCCTCGCCGGCCAGCGGCCTGTCCCGGCGGGAATCCTGGCTTTCTCCGGCTTCATTCCCACCGTCGAGGGCTGGGAGCCCGATCTCGGCTCGCGCCCGCACCTGCCTGTCTTCATCGCCCACGGGCGGCGGGACCCGATCATGGATGTCAGTTTCGCCCGCCGTGCTCGCGAGCTGCTCGAGGCGGGGGGTCTGCCGGTCAGCTACCACGAGTCAGACGCCGCCCACCACATCGACCCTCAGCACATCCCTCAGGCGACGCGGTGGCTGGCCGCGGGCATCGGCCAGACTCACCCTCCAGCCACCCCTGCCCCTCCGAAAGGACGATGACTCAGATGCGCAAGCTCCAGAGCCAGGGCGTCCACCACATCACGCTGGTGGGCGCCGCCCGGAAGACCTCAATCGACTTCTGGGAGGGCGTGCTCGGCATGCCGTTCGTCTTCGAGCAGCCCAACCTCGACAACGCCGGCGAGAGCCACCTGTACTTCGACCCCGGGGATGGCCGCCTGATCACGGTCTTCACCAACGAGGACCGCACGCCCGATCCCGCACGCACCCCGACGGACCCGGGCTGTGTCCACCATCTCGCTTTCGCACTTTCGCAAGCCACCTTCGCGCAGACGGTCCAGCGGCTGGATGAGCGCGAGGTCAGCCATAGCGGCGTCAAGGACCGCGGGTTCATGGACTCGATCTACTTCACCGATCCGCTTGGCCTGCTGATCGAGCTGGCCTCGTACCGCTTCGACCCGCCGGCCGGCCACACCCACGCCGATGTCCTCCTGGCCGCCCATCGAATCCGCGTGGAGCGGGGCGACTACAACATCGACCGGGTGCACCTGGCAGACGCGATCGAGCAGCTCACCGAGCGCTCGCGCGACTCGCTCTCGGACGACCGATCGCCCCAGGATCCCTACCGACACGCTCGTCCAGCGGAGGTACCCACGGCCAATGAGTGATGCCTTCCGCCACGTCGAGTCCGCCCGGACGATCGTCTTCGGCTGGGGAGCGCTCGACGAAAGCGGGGATCTGATCGGTAAGTCCTACACCCTCCTGACCACCCAGCGGGCCGCCGCAACCGCGCCCGCCGTCCTCGTTCGAGCGACGTCGGTGGTCGAGGTGCCATCCGGGCACGTGGACGCCCTCGCGGCACAGCTGCGCGCAGCGGTAGTGGGGAGGCGACTCGTCGCGCTCGGCGGTGGCCGGGTGATCGATGTCGCCAAGGCGCTCGCGGCAGCAGACCCGCCGCGCGAGGTGGTGGCAATCCCGACATCCCTGTCGGGCGCAGAGATGACGCGGGTGCACCGCCATGCGCAGGGCGTGGCGCAGGACACGCCGCGGGTGCGACCGGCTGTAGTCATCAACGATCCGGCCCTGAGCGCCTCCCAGCCAGCGGATTCGCTGGCCGCCAGCACCTCCAACGCGCTCGGCCATTCAGTCACGGCGATGTTCAGCGACCGCGCGACACCGATCTCGCGGTCGGTCGGGCGGGAGGCGATCCAGCGCCTAGTGAGTGGGTGGTCGGGCACGGAGCCCGATCGGGCTGCGATCGCGCTCGGGGCGCTCCTAGCAGGCTGGTCCGTCGACCACAGCGGCCTTGGTCCCCATCACGCGCTGGCCCAGACCGCGGTACGCACTGCCTCTCTCTCGCACGCGCACACGAACGCCGCACTGCTCCCCGCCACGGTTCGGGCTATCCGCTCCCGTCAGCCCGCCGAGCTCGAAGCACTCGACGCCACCCTCGGCGTCGTCCTGGAGTCGGTTGCCGAGCAGTTGCGGGAGCGCGCCGGAGCCGGCCTTGGAGCGCTCGCGAGCGATGACGAGTTGCTCGAGCGCACCGTGGAGGCGGCGGCGAAACGGCCGGAGCTTCACCGGATCCCGCCGGTGCCGGACCGCTCTGAAATACGTGAGGTCTACCGCGCGAGCGCAGGGGTCTGATCGGTCATTGCAGGCCGGCGCCGGCGTTCGACTGAGCGCGATGGGCCGCCGTCGATCGAGAGGGTGTGAGTCTGGGGTCAAGCGACGCTGTCGGGTCGGAATATGTGGCTCCGGTCGCGGTGAACATGCCGCAGGGGCCGCCGGGGATGCGCTCCGGTCCAGCCGTGGCGCGCCAGCCACTGAAGCCGAGCTTGTGGAGCAGGCCCTGAGCGTCTGCGATGAGGGTGTGGGTCGGGACGCAGTCGCGGCTCACCCAACGCGGAGATGCGTTGCGCTGGTAGTGCGCGGTCGCTGGAGCTGGGGAGATCCAGCCGCTGGACGCGGCGCTCCTGCCGGGCATTCCCGCCATGCCGCCTGCGGCGCGCTAGACTGCGCGCAGGGTCGAGCAATCCGCTCGGCGAAAGAAGTGCCCGCGTTTCCGCAGTTGTTGCGTCAGCACCCTCCGCGTTTCGCAGTGCACATACCTAGGAGGGCACCAGATGCCAACAGGAACCGTGAAGTGGTTTAGCGATGAGAAGGGGTTTGGATTCATCACCCCCGACGATTCCGGCAAGGATCTGTTCGTACATCACAGCGCGATCCAGGGCAGCGGCTTCAAGTCGCTTGCTGAGGGCGCGAAGGTGAGCTACGACGCCGAGCAGGGCCCGAAGGGCCCCGCAGCCGCGAACGTCCAAGCGCTTTAA
>CATPAX010000104.1 GCA_955652215.1 uncultured Solirubrobacteraceae bacterium
GGCACCACCGGCGGGGGCGAGGACGGGGGCGTCGGCTGGCCATGGTGGCGGCGGGAGTAATGCCGTACGCGGCAGGCGTGCCGATGGTGCTTACCGGCGCGGACCAGCTGGCATCTCCGGACGTTGCCGTGACGCCGGTGATGGACGGGATGATGAGAGTCGCCGCCGGCGAGTGCCGCGGTGCTCGACCAACCGAGAAGCGCCAGAACCAGGAAGGGCAGCAGCTTCCTCATAAGAACTGATCGGCAGGCCACAGACGGTCTTTATGCCCTAGATCGCCGATTGGACAAACGTCCAGGATTCTCCGAAAGTGCTCATGCGGGCCGGGTGCGTTGGTCAGCGAGCAGGTACTGGTCGACGGCGCGAAATGAGACGATTGGGCGGTGCGGCTCGTCGCGTTCACCGACTACGTCTACCGTGAGCTCGACGGCGTCGTATACGGCGAGCGGGCGTTCGCGGTATTCCTCTCTGCGCTCGCAGAGCACGTGGAGGAGCTCACGATCGTGGGGCGGCTCGATCCGGGGCAAGGCGCGTGCCACTATCCCCTACCGGCCTCCGTGAGGTTCGTCAAATTACCGCACTATGCGAGTTTGACGAAGCCAATTTCGGTGATCGGATCGCTGATTCGCTCGCTTGGGCGGTTCTGGCGAGCGCTCGAGCGAGCCGACCGGGTGTGGCTTCTCGGGCCCTATCCGCACGCGGTCGCGTTCGCGTTGCTGACTCGGGTCCGGCGCCGCAGGCTTGTCCTCGGGGTCAGGCAGGATTTCCCGACCTACGTGCGCAGCCGCAGGCCCGAGCAACGCTGGATGCACGCCGGGGCGGACATGCTCGAGCACAGCTGGAGATGGCTGGCCCGAAGCTCCCCGGTGATCGTCGTCGGCCCGGAGCTCGCTCGCCAGTACCGGATGGCGCCGGCGCTGCTCGAGGTCGTGGTCTCGCTGGTAAGAGATGCTGACATCGAGGATGGGGTGCGGGCGGCCGGTCGCCCCTACGACGGCGAGCTGAGCGTGCTCAGCGTGGGTCGCCTCGACACCGAGAAGAATCCGCTGCTGTTGGCGCAGGTGCTGTCTGCGCTCCGTGAGGCTGACCCGCGCTGGCGGCTGGTCGTCTGCGGCGAGGGCCCGCTGGCTGGCGCGCTCGCGGGCGAGCTCGAGCGGCTCGGGTGCTCAGAAAGCGCAGATCTTCTGGGATACGTGCCGGTCCAGGGAGGACTACTCGACCTGTACCGCGCCAGTCACGCCTTCCTTCACGTCTCGCTGACCGAGGGAATGCCGCAGGTGCTGATCGAAGCGTTCGCATCGGGGCTACCGGTCGTCGCCACGGCGGTCGGGGGAGTCCCGGATGCCGCCGGGGATGCGGCACTTCTGATCCCGCCGGCGGACGCCGGCGCCGCCGTAGCTGCGCTGCTGGCGATCGCGCGCGATGGTGAGCTCCGAAGCAGACTGATCGCCCAGGGCTTTGAACGCGCCCGAGCTCAGACGCTCGACGTCGAGGTCGCCAGAGTGACCGAGTTCATCGCGCTGTCCGGAGCCGAGCCCAGCGCTGGCGGGCGGCCTCGTAGCTTCGAGGGCTGATTCGCTTCGGGCCGGTCTTGGCCTGCCAGGCGAGCCACAAGCCGATGCGCGCCGCCATCGACCCGCTGGCGTACGCTGCGGCGCGAGCCGGCGGTGTCGCCGCCCAGATCGTGAATCGCCCGTGAACCAGCACTCCCTCGCGGCGGTCGGGTCTTGCCGACGGCTGCGAGGTCATCAGCAGGCGGTATCCCGCGCGGGCGGCCTCCTCGACCACCGCGGGGGAGAGAAATCCTCCCGGCACCGCCGCGCTGTTCGGTGGCTGGCCAAGTACCTCGGCCAGGATCTCGCGGCTGCCGCTCCACTCGCCGGCAAGCTCCTCACGCGTCAACGTGCCCATGTAGGTCGGGTGGGTGTGTGAGTGGCTCCCCACCTCATGGCCACGCGCGGCCAGCTCCCTGACCCCATCGGCGGTCAGGAACCCCGGGGTGCCGATCCGGGCCGTCGTGACGAAGAACTGCCCTCGCCAGCCGCGACGCTCGAGCATCTCGGCGGCCACCAGCGCCGAGGCGCCGCCATCGTCGAACGTGAGCGCTGCCCGCGCACCGTTCCGCACAGACCCGACCGACACGCCGGTGCCTGCGATCGCACCGAGATGGGCTTCGAAGGCTTCGACATCAAGCTTGTAACGAGCCGAGGCCGGTCCCGGGAAACCCGTCTGCTCGCGAGCCTCGGCCGATGCGACGTCGTGGTAGATCAGCGCGAACGTCATGCCGCTGTCAACCTGGCTGGTCGGCGGGCCACAGGGGGGTCTTTCGCAGTGCGCGCCAAGCGCGGCTCGCCTTCAGCCTGAATCGCCAGCCGCGGTCGGTGTGGTACACGCCGATCCGTGGCCAGCGGTGCAGACCGAGCGAGAAAAGCCTCCGCGATAGCACGGCTCCGGCGCTGTATCCAGCCGCGCGTGCGTGATCGGCGACGCGCTCGTCGGCCTCACCATATGGGTAGGCGACTGTCCGGCAGGTAAGGCCGAGCCGGTTCGATATCTCCTCGCGGGAGCGTTCGAGCTCGTAGGTCAGGGCTGCGTCCTCAAGGCGCGGAAGGCGAGGGTGGGTAAGCGTGTGAGAGCCGACCTCCCAGCCGTCGTCGACGAGTTCGCGGAGGTCCTCCCAAGACATCGAGCACAGCTCCCCCGCCGCGGGAGTGTCCTGCCAGTGATCGATCCCGGGCCAGCGCAACAGCTGCCGCTCGTCCATGAAGGCGGTGGGCGCGAACACCGTCCCGGGGATCTCGAGTGCGCTCATGATCGGGTGAGCCAGCTCTCGGACCGAGGCGAATGCGTCGTCGAAAGTGACGGCGAACGTCTTCTTCGGTGAGGGGGCCAATACGGCATCGGCGAATGTCGCAGGCCGCCAGCCCCGGCTCAGCATCATGCGCAGCTGGTACTCGAGCGCATCGGGGGTGAC
>CATPAX010000105.1 GCA_955652215.1 uncultured Solirubrobacteraceae bacterium
CCGTCGCCTACGCGGGTGGAGCGCGCGGGACGCGGCGGGCGCCCCTGATGCGGGTCCACATCGTCGATCCGTCGGCTTACACGCCGCCTTATGACCACGCCCTGTGCGCGGCGCTCGCGCGAGCGGGTGCATCTGTCGAGCTGGTGACCAGCCGCTTCGCCTATGGCGAGACACCCGAGCCGGACGGATACTCCCGCCGCGAGCTTTTCTACAGGCTTGCTCCCGGACCGGCGGGATCGGCTGGACGGCGGGTCGCCAAGCTCCTCGAGCACGTTCCGGACATGCTCCGCTACCGGCACCTGGCCACCGAGCAGGCGGACGTGGTTCATTTCCAATGGCTCGCCATGCAGTGGCTGGACGGCGCGCTGTTGCCCCGTAAACCCACTGTCGTGACCGCCCACGACCTGCTCCCGCGCGAGCCGCGAACTGGGCAGGCTTGGGCGCAGCGGCGGCTGTATGACGCAGTCGACGCGATCATCGTCCACTCGCGATATGGCCGTGAGCAGCTCGTCGACCGCTTCGCGGTGGCGCCCGCCAAGGTTCATGTTGTCCCCCACGGCTCCTTCACGCACCTCTCTGACCTGCGACCGGACAGCCGAGTCTTAGACGAGCTGCAGGCGGCCGAGCGCCCGATCGTGCTGTTCTTCGGGCTGCTCAGACCGTATAAGGGTCTCGAGGTCCTGCTCCAAGCCTGGCGTGGCATCTCTGGCGCCGAGCTGTGGATCGTGGGAAGGCCCCGAATGCCCCTTGAGCCGCTGCGGGCGATGGCTTCTCCGGGCGTCCACTTCGTCCCCAGATTCGTCCCGGACGAGGAGCTTGCTGCGTACTTTCAGCGTGCCGACCTTGTGGTCCTGCCATATGGGCGTACGGAGCGGTTCGATCAGTCGGGAGTGCTGGCGAGCGCCCTGGCGTTCGGCAAGCCGATCGTGCTCAGCGACATCGGCGGCTTCGGTGAGGTGGCGCAGACGGGCGCCGGCGTCGCCGTGGCGCCCGACGATCCGAATGCCCTGCGGGCGGCGATCGCCGAGCTGATCGACGACGAGCCGGCGCGCAAGCGGATGGGGGAAGCGGCGCTCGCGGCCGCCAGTGGCGCGTATTCGTGGGAGCTCGCGGCGCGCCAGACGCTCGCCGTGTACCAGTCGATCGTCGGGTAGCTGGTCCTGCGGACCGCGCGTTACGCCACAATCCCGCCGCCGTGACAGCGCTCGCCGTCATCTTCTGGGCTTCCACCGGTCTGCTGCTGTACGCCCATGCTGGCTATGGCCTGCTCCTGTCGGCGCTCGCCCGGGTTCGCCGACCTCCGGGCTTGCAAGCGCCTGGAGCGTGGGACGGCGAGCTGCCGACCGTGTCGGTGATCGTCGCCGCTTACGCCGAGCAGGAGGTGATCGCCGCAAGGGTGCAGAACCTCCGATCACTCGACTATCCGCCGGAGAAGCTCGAGGTGATCGTCGCGTGCGACGGCTCCCCCGACGCCACTGCGGAGCGAGCTCGCGCCGCTGGCTCGGATCTCGTGCTCGATCTTCCCCGAGGGGGCAAGATCCGCGCTCAGGACGCGGGAGTGCAGAACGCCACGGGCGAGATCGTCGCATTCTCTGACGCGAACACGCTGTGGGAGCCCGACGCGCTCAGGCGGCTCATAGCTCCTTTCGCCGATGCCCGGGTCGGGTATGTGTGCGGCGAGGTGCGACTCGTCAGCGAGCAGGGCTCAAACCAGGAAGGGCTCTACTGGCGCTACGAAATGGCGCTGCGCTCGCTCGAGTCCCGCGTACGGTCGGTGACGGGGGGTAACGGGGCGATCTACGCGACCCGTAAGGGCGCCTATCTGGTCGTCGACCCGATCATGGGTCACGATCTCTCCTTCCCCTTCAATATGGTCAAGCGGGGATGGCTGGCGCTCTACGCGAGCGATGCGCGCGCGACCGAGAAGATGATTCCCACGATCGAAGGGGAGTTCGCCCGCAAGCGTCGCATGATGAGTCACACATGGCCCATCGTGGTCCGCGGCGGGATGCTCTCCCCGCGCGGATATGACCCGCTCTACGCCCTGATGATCGGCTCGCACCGAGTCCTGCGCTACGCCTCCCCCTTCCTGCACGTGATCACGCTCATGACTAGCGCGCTTCTGCTCGGACAGGGCTGGGTGTATGCGGCGGCTCTCGGTGTCCAGCTGGCCATCCTGCTCGCGGCTGCGCTGGCGGGAGCGGTTCCCGCCCGCCCGCTGCTGATCGCCCGCTACTACGTGCTGACGACCGCCTCGCTCGCTGCTGGGCTGTGGGACTGGCTCGCGCGCGGTACCCCGGCCGGCTGGGAGCCTGCCGAGGGAGCCCGCTGATGGCGCTCGAACACGAAGAGGCGCTCAGCGCTTCATCGATTGCCGCCAGGCGCGGGCGGGCGCTCGGCGGGCTGCAGCGTGCATTCGACCTCCTGATCGCCGGAATCGGCTCGTTCGCGAGCGCGCCGCTCGTGGCGGTGCTGGCGATCGCGATCCGCCTCGAGTCTCCCGGCGACCCGATCTATCGCCAGACCCGCGTCGGCAAGGATGGCGCGCTTTTCGAGATCTTCAAGCTGCGCACGATGGTCCGCGGCGCGGAGTTCACCGGCGCCGGCCTGGCGATCCAGGAGGGGGATGACCGGATCACGCGGATCGGCGCGTGGTTACGCCGCTACTCGCTCGACGAGCTGCCGAACCTGTGGAACATCGTCCGCGGAGAGATGTCGATCATCGGTCCGCGCCCGACCCTGTCGGCGCAAGTCGAGCAGTACACCGAGCGCCAGCGCCTACGCCTCGCGGTGAAGCCCGGGCTGACTGGGTGGGCGCAGGTCAACGGGCGGGCCTCGCTGGCGTGGAGCGAGCGCATCGAGCTGGACATCTGGTACGTCGAGAATCGGTCGCTGGCGCTCGACCTGAGGATCCTCGCGCGCACCGTGCGCATGGTTCTCGGCGGCCATGGGCTCTATAAAGGGGAGACGGGCGGGTGGCACCCTCCAAACGAGACGTAGGCGTCCTTCTCACCGGAGTAGGCAAGCGCTATGACATCGTCTCCGCATTCGCGCAACATGCGACGGTCGTCGCCGCGGACCCGAGCCCGCTGGCGCCCGCGCAGTACGCCGCCGACCACCGCTACCCGGTGCCGCGGATCGACGATCCGACCTATGTGCCCGTGCTACGCGAGCTGTGTGAGCGCCACGCGGTCGCCGCGGTCATCCCGCTAACGGATCTTGACCTCGACGTGCTCGCCGATGCTCGTGCCGCCGGGCAGCTTCCGGCCTTCGTCCCGGATCCCGAGATTGCTCGGGCGACCTTCGACAAGTACGAGACGCATTTGCTGCTCGAGCGCTTGGGCCTGCCTTCGCCGCCGACTGTCCTTCCCGGAGCCGATGTGCCGAGCTACCCGGCGATGGTCAAGCCACGCTGGGGGTCGGGCGCGCGCTCGATCCACCGCGCCGACGACGCGCGCGCCGTCGAGTTCTTCGTCGACTACATCGGCGAGCCGGCGATGGTGCAGAAGCTGATGGACGGGCCGGAGTTCTCGATCGACACGCTCTCAGACCTCCAGGGCCGCTGCCTGAACGCGATCCCCCGGACGATGATCGAGTCGCGGGGTGGAGAGTCGATCAAGGGCACCGTGATCCAGGACCTCGAGCTGATCGACCTCGGACGCCGAGTGGTCGAGGCGCTCGGTGCGCGGGGTCCCTGCACGATCCAGGCATTTCGGGACAAGGACCTCGGCCTTGGCATCACTGACGTCAATACGCGCTTCGGTGGGGCGTTTCCGGCGCCCATGTATGCCGCAGACGCAGGCCGGACCTATCCGGAGCTGATCGTGCGAATCGCGTGCGGAGAAGAAATCGAACCCCACGTCGGCGAGTTCCGCGCCGGGATCACATTCACGCGGTACTACTGGCAACTCGAGCTCGACGAGCAGGGCCGGCCGACGGGGAGGGACATCGTCGAGCCGCCGGGTCCTCCTGGTCCGCGGTAGCGGCTCAGCCGAGCGTCAGCAGCGCGGCGCTCGCGGCGGGTACGCGTACCGTGTAGACCCCTGCCGACGGAGTGACCGTGGACGTCACCGGCTGCCCGGCCAGCAGGCCGGTGTGGGTCGGCGATGCAAAGCTCTGGCCGCCCAGCGTCACGCCGCCGGTCGCACCGACTCCTGGGGCCAGCAGCTGCTCCTCCGTCGCCGGGGCGGCGGCGCCAGCGAGGTGGACGGAGATCACGTGCGAGCTGGCCATGTCGTCGTTGATCAGCACGATTCGCTCCGTGCCGTTCTGTGCCTTGGTCGCCCATGCCCTGACCGCCGGGTTGCCGCTCGAGGTCGAGAGTAGATGCGAGCCGGCCGGCGCCGCCCGAGCGAACATCAGCAACCCGTAGTACTCGGGCTCCACCATCGCCTGCCATCCGGGGGCCGGGTTATTGAACGGCCGGCAGTGGATCGGTGTGGAAGGCCAGTCGCAGTTCGTGAACAGGCGATAGATCGCGCCGGGCCAGGTGTGGAGGTCGACCGAATCGACGCCCGCTTGAGCGTGCGCGAACAGCGTGTCGAGCGCCCAAAGCGCCATCGCGAACGTATTGGCCAGTCCGGGCGGGTCGCCGCACGAGATTGTGTTCATCTCGTCGACGACGAACGGCAGATGGTGAGCGTGCGCCGCTGCGACGTACGGCTGGAGGCCCTGGGCCTGGCCGATCGAGGCAGCCGGCGACAGCATCCGAGCAAACGTCGGGAAGTGCGGCAGCGAGGGATCGACGAAACATGCCTGGAAGGGATAGCGGTGCATCGTGACCACACCAAGCCGCGGCTCGGAGGAGATGAATTGCGAGAGATTCGTGCCCAGCCAGGTACCACCGTTGCTGGATGGACCAGCGAGTGGAACCCTCGGGAAGCGCGCGCCGTAGTGGCGAAAGTCGCTGATGAAGGCATTCAGGTCGTAGGGCGGCTGACGCGCCGGTACCGGCGTGCCGTTCGCTCGGCGGTACCACGGAAACGCCGGATTCCCATATAGCTCGGGTTCGTTGCCGAGCTCGAGCGAATTGATCCGCTGAGCCCCGATCTGACTGACCATCGCGCGCGCTTCGGCAGTCGCAAACGTCACGCTGTTGGCAGCAAAGTTGATGCCCAGCATCAACCGGACGCCGAGCTGTTGCGCGATCGCCTTCATGATCGCCAGCCTGTTGGGGTTCAGGGAGTAGTTGACCCCGGGCGGGCGCCTGAAGCCAGGGACGGGGTACCAGGTGGTGTCGGTGCTACCGCCGCCGATCCTCAGAACCGTATTGCGACCCTGTTTGAGATTCCGGAGCAGCTGAACGAACACAGAATCGAGATCGCTCAGGTGCTTGCCGGCCGCGTACTCGAAAGCCCAGTATTCGATCGACACTCCCAGGAAGCCAGGGCGTATGTGCCCCACGGTGCTGGTCGGGTCGACCGTCACGGCGACGGGCGCGCCAGGAGTGTTCGTCGAGGTCCGGGCGCCGGCGACGGCGACGATGCCGATCCAGGCCGCGATCAGGAACAGGACAAGCTGGCGGGCTCTTACTCGCATCGGGGGACAGTAGTAGAGACGCCAGCGGCGAGCGAAGGTTGCGGTGAGGGTCTATCCGCGTGCGCTGCGAGGGCGCGCGGTGAGGGTCTATCCCCGTGCGCTGCGAGGCACGGGGTGAGGGTCTATCCCCGTGCGCTCCGAGGCACGGGGTGAGGATCTATGCCCGCGCGCTGCGAGGGGCGTCCGCAGCCGCGTCTTCACCCACCCAGCAGGCCTCCAGGAAGGCGGCGATCTGGGCTGTCAGCCGCTCCGGGCGGAGCCGCAGCTCGATTACGGAGTCAGCGCCGATCAGCCGCGCGTTGGGAAGCTCGCGCGCAAGCATGTCCGCATCCGAGAACGGGTGGATGGGATCGCGGGGGTGGCCGATTACGAGCGCTGGAACCTCGAACGTCCGTCGCTCGCTTCGATGCGGGGCCGTCCGCCCGAACAGGATTCCCTGGAGCACCGCTCCGCTCGGGCCCGGCTCCTGCGAGACCGAGTCCAGAAACAGCTCGAGCAGGAACGGAAGGCGCTCGCGCGGTATCACCCTCGTGGTTCGCGCCAGCCACTTCATCGCGGGCTCGCCGAACGTGAGCGCGAACAGCAGTGGAGTGAACGCGGCGGCACAGGCGGGGATCGCGTTGTCGAGCACAGGCATCTCGAGCAGCATTCCCTGAAGGCGCTCCGGGGCGAATGTGGCAACCTCGAGCGTGACGTTCGCCCCGAGCGACGTCCCGCCGACGATCGCCGTCTCCAGGCCGAGATGGTCCAGGAGCGCAACTGTCTGGCGCGCGAACGCTGGCATCGAATAGCGCCACATATCCCGAGGGCGCTCCGACGCGCCGTGGCCCAGCGGGTCGAAGGTGACCACGCAATTGCCCAGTTTGGCAAGGCTCCGCGCGAGTGGGCCCTGCATCTTCTGGGACATGAGCAGCCCCGGCATCAGCACCGTCACGCGGGGTCCGTCCCCGTAGACGGTGTAGGCGAGCCGCTGTCCGTCGTAGCGGAAGTGCGCCATTCTTCTCCCAGGATAGCCTCGGCTGTCGACGCCTCACCCCGGTCAGGCAGGACGATCAGTCACCCGCGAACGACGCCAGAACGGTACCGTACAGTGGACAACTCGCTTGAGGAGGACTCGATATATGGCCAGAACCCCACGCTCGCTTGCCGGTCAGGTCGTCGCCATCACTGGAGGAGGGCGCGGCATCGGCCGGGCGACCGCGGCCGCGCTGCTGGCTCACGGTGCGCGCGTCGCGATTGGGGACATCGAGGCTGACCTCGCCGAGCGGACCGCCGCCGAGCTCGGCGGCGGAGCGATCGGGCTTTCTCTCGACGTCACACACCGGGCGAGCTTCGCGACGTTCCTCGATCAGGTCGAGGCGCGGCTCGGCCCACTCGAGGTACTGATCAATAACGCCGGGATCATGCCGATAGGGCCGTTCGTACAAGAAACCGATGCCTGTGCGGACCGGATGATCGACATCAACCTCCGCGGTCTCATGTACGGCTCGAAGCTCGCGCTCGAGCGGTTCCTACCGCGCCATCGCGGCCACCTGGTGCAGATCGCCTCGGCGGCGGGCAAGTTCGGCTTCTCTGGTGGCGCCACCTACTGCGCCACCAAGCATGCTGTCGTCGGACTCAGCGAGTCGCTCCGCCAGGAGCTCCGCGGTTCGGGGGTGCAGGTCAGCGTGGTGTTGCCGACGGTCGTCAACACTGAGCTGGGCTCTGGCCTGCCGATGACTCGCGGCTTCAAGCCGGTCGAGCCCGAAGACGTGGCCAACGCGATCGTCGAGGCGCTGCAGACGGGACGGTTCGAGGTCTTCGTCCCCAAATCGCTGACAGGCATGGTCCGCTTTGGAGCGCTTGCGCCGCGTACTGCAGTCGAGTCGCTCTCGAGGTTCCTGCGCGGTGATCAGGTGCTTGCGCGGCCCGACCACGCCGCCCGTGCCGCGTACGAGGCCCGGATGGAGCAAACGATCACCCGCAGGGCTCAGCGCCCTGCCGAGTCAGGAAAGCCGGAGGAGTCCGCTGAGTCAGCAGCCTCCGCCGCGACCGGGGAGTCGACCCCCGAGCGCGAGAAGCAGCACGTCTCTCACTAGGGCTGGCTGACAAGCGGCGCAGGCACCGCGTAGCCCCGGCCCGCACCGATCTTTGGCGATTTGGTGGCCTATAGGCCTACTGAATCGCCAAAGAGTCCGCGGGCGCTCTGCGCAGGCGCCGGTTCTGGACCGGCCCGGCTGGACAGGCCTCGGTGACCCTGGTCCGCTCGACGGACCTCGGCGGCCTGGCCCGCTGGTCAAGCCCCGGCGGCGTGGCCCGCTGGTCAAGCCCCCGCGGCCTGGCCCCGCTGGTCAAGCCCCGGCGTGCAGCCAGTCCGCGATCAAGCCGCCGATGTGCTCGCCGGCGTCCTCCTGGAGGAAATGGCCGGCATCGGGGATCACGTGATCGAGCTCGGTCCCGATGGCGGCAGCGAACCGCCGACCGGTCTCGAGCGGCAGAACGGGGTCGCTGTCGGCCCACATGATCAGCTTCGGCCGCGAATCTGAGCGCAGCGCTCGCAGCGTCTCCTCGCCCTCGCGCGCGCCCGGCATCTCTGGCGAGGTCGGCAGGATCATCGGGAACGCTCGCGCTCCTGCTTTCGACGCCTCATTCGGGAATGGGGCCTCGTAGGCGGCGATCACTTCGTCGCCAGGATCCTGCCTGCAGCCGCCGCGCACCAGGAACCCGACCGGTAGCTCCTTGCTGCGTCGCACGAAGTCCCGGAACTGAAGCCAGGTGTCGGCCATTCGCTGGTGCCCCGTGAAGATCCCGGAGTCGAGGATCACCAGCCGGGCTATCTGCTCGGGGCGCTGCACCGCGATACGGAGCCCGATGGGACCTCCCCAATCGTGGAGGACCAGTGTCACGTCGCTCAGCGCCAGCTCGTCGAGTAGCGCCTCGACGCTGGCCACGTGGCGGTCGTAGGTATACCACTCGATGTCTACCGGCTTGTCCGAGCGCCCAAAGCCCGGTAGGTCGGGAGCGATGCACCGGAACCCGGCGTCGCGGACCGGTACCAGGACCTCACGCCACAGGAACGACCAGGTTGGCTCGCCGTGCAGGAAAACCACCGGCGCCCCGGACCCTTCGTCGAGATGCGCCAGCCGTATGCCCTCGAACTCGCGGTAGCGCGACTTGAACGGAAAGCCGGGGAGGCCGTCCAGTAACTCGTCGGGGGTCCGGACGGCGTCGGTCAACGCCGCGAGCATAACTTCGCCCGAAACATGGGGTCAGCGAGTAGCGCGGGAAGGGTAGCTTTGAGGCTCATGGCGCCACAATCCAAGATTCGAGCTGCTCGCATCCTGATCCCGGTGGCGCTGGCGCTCGGCATCGTCGGGGTGGTCAGCGGCAACACGGTCCCAGGTATGGCCCTACTTGTTCTGAGCCAGCCGCTCAACCTCCCCGCCAGTCGGCGAGAGTTACGCGATCGGGACTCAGGCTGAACCGAGCGGTCAGTCTCTGAAACCTGTGAATCGGTGAATCGTGAACCGCGACGTCCTACAACTCGACGGTCTCGGCCAGGCGGAGAAGATCCGCGCTGGAGAGCTCACTGCCGCTGCGCTGCTCGACGCGGCGATCGCCGAGATCGAGGCAGTCAACCCAACGCTCAACTGCGTGGTCATCGCGCGCTTCGACCAAGCTCGAGCGGAGGCCGAGCGGCTCGATGCGAGCGGCTCGCTGAGCGGCCCGTTTGCCGGTGTCCCCGCCCTGCTCAAGGACCTGGGCCAGGAGATCGAAGGCCTCGGCCAGACCGATGGCTCACGTGCGGTCATCTCGCATCCGCCGGATCGCGACAGCATGCTGGCTGGTCGATACCGGCAGGCCGGCATGATCTTGCTGGGCAAGACCAGCTCGCCCGAGTTCGGCAATCACTCAACGACCGAGCCGGCGGTGCACGGTCCCTGCCGGAACCCATGGGACACCGGTCGCACGGTCGGCGGATCGAGCGGCGGGTCCGCGGCCGCGGTGGCCGCGCGTATGGTCGCCATGGCCGGTGCCAGCGATGGCGCGGGCTCGATCAGGATCCCTGCCTCGTGCTGCGGGGTATTCGGCCTGAAGCCAAGCCGCGGCCGGATCTCCTCCACTGCCGACGGCAGCGATTCGCTATTCGGGTTGGCGACAGTGCATGCGATCACTCGGTCCGTGCGGGACAGCGCGGCGGTGCTCGACATCTCCAGCGGGGTCGCGCCGGAGGACCCCCGGTCGTTGCCCGGGCCGGCGCGACCGTTCGCTGAGGAGGTCGCCGTGGCCCCCGGGAGCCTCCGAATCGGGATGTCAACTGCTCACCTCACCGGCGCCAACGTGCACCCCGAGTGCGTC
>CATPAX010000106.1 GCA_955652215.1 uncultured Solirubrobacteraceae bacterium
CCTTCAGGGGAGCGTGTGGACGTAGGCGACGGCGGCCGGCCCGAGTGTCTGGAGCGCGGCCCGGAGCGCCGCGCCAAGTGCGGCCCCCGGCCAGTCGTCGGGCAGCAGCTCGGCTGGGAGCAGGGGGTCTCGGGAGATGGCCTCATAGACGGGTTGGGTGGCGGCCGCGAACGCCCGCAGCGCTGGCGGGCCGGCAGGAGGATCGCCGGCCGCGTCGTTGATCGCGTCTTGCACCGCCACGACCCGGGCGCGGTAGTCGTCGGCGAGGGCGTCTAGCGCCCACAGCCTGTGCGCCAGCCGGCGGGCGTCGGCCGGCGCGAGTTCGATCCGCGCCGGCAGCAGGTGAGCCTCGCTCGGAGGCTCGCTCAACAGGCTCTGTAGCTCGACGAAGCCGTCGGTTGGGGCGATCAGCAGACCGCCCCGCAGGGACGCGTATCCCAGCAGCCGGGCGCAGCGACGCAGGCGGTCGCGATACGCCCGGTGGCGTTCGGGGACCTCGTAGATGAGACCGTGAAAGGCTCCGTCCCACGGTGGGCTCGCGGTGGTGAAGTGTTCCTGGAAGCGTTGCTGGCGGGCGTGGATCGTCGCCGTCGGCGCGTAATAGGTGTGTCGGCCGTGGCGCTCGGAGGACAACCAGCCTTGGCGGCGTAGGCGCAGAATTGCTGCCCGAGCAGCGGACTCCGAGAGCCCGAGGTCTAGCAGCAGAGCGATCAGCACCGACCCGGGAACCGCCGCCTCGTCGCGTCCGACGGCGGCCAGGCCGAGCGCAAAGAACACCTGCCGGGTGGCGCCATCCCTCCACAGCTGGGCGGTTAGGTTATGCATTTTCTTCACGATCGTATAATTCCTACATCATCCCCACGGACCAAATCAGCCCCTGGTGGCGGCCGCGACGTGGTGATCGCGACCAGCCACCGACCGCCGGAGTGACCACCGGGGCCTCGAGCCCGCCCGCATCGACGCCCCGAGTCGGGCGCAGCCGAGTCTCATCACTCGCACCGATCGCCGTGTTCGACATTGCCGGACCGCTGGTCGTCTACCAGCTCCTGCGCGGCAACGGCCACAGCGTAGTCACCTCCCTGATCATCAGCGGCGCGTTCCCAGCTCTCGGCGTGCTGCTCACGATCATGCGCGATCGACACCTCGACGTGATTGGGGTGCTGGTGCTGATCGGGATCAGCGTCGGCGTCGGCCTCGGTCTCGCCAGCCACGACGCCAAGCTCGTGCTCCTCGAGGGCGCGGTGCCCACGACGATCTTCGCGCTCGCCCTACTCGGCTCGCTGCTCGCCCCGCGACCCTTGATGTTTCACTTCGCCCAAGAGAGCATGGGGCGCGACACGCCCAAGGGACGGGAGTTCGCCGACCGCTGGCAGTACCCCGGCTTCCGCCACGCATTCCGGGTAATGACGGTCGTGTGGGGCGTCACCTACCTGGCGGTGGCCGCCGCCCACATAGTGATCGTCGAGACTCAGTCCGCCGGAACCGCGCTATCGATCTCCAAAGTGCTTCCCTACGTGGTCCTCGCGATCCTCATCTCCTGGACGATCCTCTACGCCAAACGCGGCCAACGCCAGGGCAAGCGGGCGGACGCCGCCCAGCGGGCGGCACGGGCGGCGAGCCCGGACTAAACGGGCGAAGAATCCAATGGACCGCCGCCGCATCCGCAACCTCATCCCGGCCACCTATGGTCTGCTCATCGTGGCCGGATTTCTCGTCAGCGCCACCGTCGGGATCATCGTTCTCATCGTGGGAGGCTCGGTGACCGGCTTGCTGTTGTCGACACTCAGCCGGCGCGGAGACACAACAGCAGGTACCGGCCGGCGCCGTGAACGGGCCGCCCGACCCGCGAAGCGTCAATAAGTGCCGCTCCCGTGGAAAGCGGAA
This sequence comes from uncultured Solirubrobacteraceae bacterium, assembly GCA_955652215.1. Next base: position 1,885 of record CATPAX010000106.1, read on the forward strand.
GCGCACAAGGGGCCGACCCAATGCGACAGGATCGCGCTCGGTAACGCTCTGGGCGTTCTTCTCGCCGGACCGCGCTCGCTTCCCCGTTGTCGCCAGCCGGGCAGTCTCGATCTGGCTACCGCTCGCGCCCGGATCCGGAAGCCGCTGAGCGCACCGCAGCGAATGCCCGCGATGGGACCACGCAGGGCGCGAGCGATTCCGACAGCCTTTCTGCTCGCCGCCGCTAGGGTGTTCCGGCGCCGCCGCGGCCACGTCGGCGACGGCGCACTCATCGGGCGGCCCCTTCTACACGCGCAAGCGGCGTCTCTCGATCAGTGGCCGATAGTTGCGCCGCGATGTGAATTCAGGTCTGCGCCGCGTGGTGGCGGAGCGTGTGGTCGTAATCCGCGACAGCGGAAGCCCGTGCGGCCAGCCGCCGAACGCGCGAGGCCGACGGTGGGAAGCCTCAGCCGCGCGGGAGCAACTGCATCACGCGGCCGCTAAAGCTGGCGTCAGGCGTCGGTTCGCGCCGCATCAGCTTCGGCACGCGCACGCCGTCGAGATGGCGCGCGAGGGCGTTCCGCTAGTCGTGATCCAGCGGCAGCTTGGGCACGCCCACCTTGGCATCACGAGCATCTACCTGCAAGGCATCGACAGCAGCGAGATCATCAGCACCGTTCACGGACGGCCGTCGCCCACGATTTCCGCCAGTGCCGGCCTCCACATGAGGCAATAGCTCCAAGCGCGACTGGGTCGGGCCGGCGTCTGCCGGCCCGGCGCCGCACCCCAGGCTGGCGAGGAGGAGGTCAGTCGTCGTTGCGCCTGGCGGTCCTCCTTTCCCGACGGTGTAGGTACTGGTCCATCCGGAGTCGCTGCTCGGTCCGGCGGGGAGCAGCAGCCTCAAGTCGCGCCGGGGGACGGGATTGAGATCATCGGCTCTGGTACTCGACCTGGAGGACGAGATGACGCGCCCACACATGCAGATAAACCTTGCCGATGTCGAGGACGCGGCGCCGGCGGGCGGCTTCGGAGATCGATGGGAGGCCCGCGTGGCCCGCGTGGATCTCGAGGCCGAGCAGATCGGGGTGACGCACTTTCGCCTCCGGCCTGGGAAGCGTTCGCCGTTCGCTCATCATCATGCGCGCGCTGAGGAGGTGTACGTGATTCTCGCCGGCACTGACCGTGTCAAGCTCGATGACGAGATCGCCGATGTCCGGATGCTTGACGCGATCCGGATTGCGCCCGCGGTCGTCCGCGCCTTTGAGGCCGGCCCCGATGGTCTTGAGTTCCTCGTGTTCGGTCCACATCAGGAAGCCGACGGTGAGCAAGTGGACGACGCGTGGGTTGAGTGAGACACAACTCCTTGAGCGCGATCTGGTGCGGCCCGGTCGAAGAACCAGGCGCCGGGCTCGAGGAGGTGCTGCAGGCAGCCGTTGTCGCCTCGCTCGCAGTCGCTCGCCGTCGCGACTGGCTGACGTGCTGCGATGGTCAGCTAGCACCTGACGCGGCTGGTGCTGCCCTCTGGTCGGCGCGCGGTCCAAGGGATACCGCGCGGCCCTTAGGCTCCTCCCAATCCTCCTGGCGGCCGAGGGCCGTCATGTCGAGGTAGTAGTGCGTGCCGCCGACCTGCTCGGTGCCGCGCCCGTAGGCCGAGTAGGTGTGGAAGACGCGATCGCCGGCGCGCAGGAACACACTCGTTCCGTGTAGCTCACGAGGGAGATCCGCCCAGCCGTACTTGGCCTTCAACTCGGCGGCGGAGCGGTAGTTGTAATGGGGATCGTCGACGGTGTCGTCGAACGACACGCCGTAGTCGAAGTTGAACCGACTGCCGTAACTCGAGTACCAGGGAAACGTCCAGCCCATCTTGTGCTTCCACCGCTCAATCTTTTCAATCGGCGCGCGGGAGACGACGGCGATCGTCGTGTCGCGCTCGTGCAGGTGGGCCGTGTTCCCGTATTGGTCGACCCGGCCGGCGCAGCTTGTGCACCCGTCCTCC
>CATPAX010000107.1 GCA_955652215.1 uncultured Solirubrobacteraceae bacterium
AACATCTTCAGCGTGGTGATGATCTGCTTGGCGATCTGCACGCCGCGGGTCCCAGCGGACACGCCGCCGTAGCTCACGAACCCAGCGGGCTTGTACCGCCACTCGTGGTGTAGGTAAGAGACCGCGTTGATCAGCGCCGCCGTGGGGCCGTAGTTGTACTCGGGGGTCACGAAGGCGAACGCGTCGGCGGCGTCGACCTGGGCGCTCCACTCGCGGGTGTGCTGCTTGGTGTACTGACGGAGCCTGGGATGATTGGGCTCGTCGAGCAGGGGCAGGTCGAGCTCAGCAAGGTCGGCTATCTCAACGTCGAAGCCGCTGTGGTCGCGGGCATGCGCAATGAACCACTCGGCGACGGGCAGTCCAACGCGTCCCGGGCGAGTGCTCGCGATGACGACCAGAAGCCGTGGCATCGATTGTGAAATCCGCGTCCGCGCGTCCGCCGGCACTCAGCGACGCTCGAACGCGACTACCGGGATCTCGCGCTCGGTCTTCCGCTGGTAGTGGTCGTACGCCGGCCAGGACTCGGTCATCAGCTTCCACAGGCGCGTACGGTCCTCACCGGCCGCGGTCCTCGCGTGCACCGGGATCCGTTCGCCCTTGATCTGGATCATGGCCTCGGGATGCGCCTGAAGGTTCTTGTACCAGTCGGGGTGCTCAGGGGCGCCTCCCCGAGAGGCGATCACTATCCACCGGTCATCATCGGTGCGATGGATCAACGGCGTCGTGCGGTCCTCGCCGGATGCACGTCCGGTAGTGGTGAGCAGCAGGATCGTGCAGCCGCGCCACTTATAGCCGTGCTCGCCACTGGTCTCGCGGTATACGCGGACATGTTCCTGTCCGAACAGGTCGTCGTCGCCGGGCATCCACGTAGCTTAGCCCTGGGCAGGCGACGGAGGCACTCCCCGCCGAGCACGCCCTAGCCTTTCGGGGGAAGCGAGCGGGCGTATGAGACGCCGACCTTCACCCATGGTTTCAGTTGGCTCTTGGTCTGCACTCCTTCGGCGCCAACCCGCAGCCACCCGTCCATCACGCGTCCGCGCATCTCCATCGGGCCGGCGTGCGGCTTTTCCACCAGCGCCTGGGTATCTGCGGGATCGCAGCGGAGCATCAGGCCGCCCTTCCCGCTCGCCGAGACCGACATGTTGCCCCCGATCAGAAACGCTAGGCCGCCGAACATCTTCTTCTCGACCACGTCCGGCTCGTCGGCGAGCAGCTCCCGGATCAGGTTGGCGAGATCCTCGTCGTATGCCATGGGCGAATTATCCCGACCGGCCCTTCCGAAGCGCCGGGCTAGCGTTGGCGAGGTGCCGCGCTTTGACGATCGATGATCTCCTCGATGCGGCGCGGGCCCGCCTGGACCGCTCGACGCGGCCGATGCGCCGGACGCGTTACAGCGTGGAGCGACTCTGATCGACATCCGCTCGGACTCACAGATCGCCGAGGATGGACCCGTTCTGGTGCCCTTGTGATCGCTCGCAACGTACTCGAATGGCGGCTCGATCCCGCCGGCGGCCACCGCCACCCCGAGGCGCGAGACTGAGCGACCATGTGATCGTGATGTGCGACGCGGGCTACGCATCGAGCCTCGCTGCGGCGACCCTCCAGCAGCTCGGCTTTGCCCGTGCGACAGATCTGGTGGGCGGCTATCAGACTTGGCGCGCTGCGGGGCTTCCGACTGTTTCGCCCACCGGCGGCGGCTCGCCCGCCGGGAGCCAATCTTCGGTCAGCGTCAGCCAGAACGCCAGCCCCGCGAACTCTCCGTAGCGACGAAAAGCGCGCTCGATCCCCTTGTCCGTCACGCGCGGACGCCCGCTGACGCGCCGGTACTTCGGGCGGGTCCAGGAATCGAGAATCAACCTGCGGTAGCGCCCGAGCAGCATCATCATGTGCGCCACGGCGTAGGGTCCCACGCCCGCAATCCCCAGAAGGCGTTCGGCAACCTCGTCATCTGAGAGCGCCGGATCGTCGAAGGACTCGACATCGAGACGTCCTTCGGCGACGTCGAGCGCGACCGCGCGCAGGTAGGCGCCGCGGTATCCCGCCCGAGCCACCTGCCTGTAGAAGCTCTCGTCGGCTGCGGCGAGCGCCTCGGGTCCGGGAAACGTACGCAGCTCGGGCTTGTCCGCCACTGGGATTCCCAGGTCTCGGACTAGAGCTCCCACCATCCGCACAGTGCCCGACCATGCGCAGTTCGTCGTGCAGATCGTCTTGACGAGATCTTCAAACACTGTCGAGCTGCGCAGCATCCTTCCTGCTCCTGCGGCTGCCCAGGCGAGCACGGGATCCGATGCCGCCACTGCGTAGAAGCTGCTCAGATCCTCCTCGAGGCGCAGCATCTGGCGGAGCTGGGAGAGCAGAGCGGGGCGTACCTCCGCAGGCGGCAGCGGTTGGCCGGCCATTGATCGGACGCGCGCCCGCTCGGGGCCCTCCTGCTCGAGACGGAGCGGCCATGCTGCGCCAGCGGCTTCGAGCACTGTCTCGAGGCTCGAGCCGTCCACAGCGATCGTGTTCGGAGGCAGATCGGCGACCCCGTGCGAGAGCAGTGTCCGCGCGAAGTCGACGGGCTCGCCGCCGGCGCCTCGCAGCGCGATCCCGGCCGACCAGCGCGTCTTGGTCAGCTGATCCTCTTCCCGTCGCGGAGCATCTCGAGCGCTTGGCTGACGCGCCGCGCTCGCGTGTCTTCACGCTTGGCTTCGCTCACCCATCGGGCGTACTCCTTGCGGTGTGTGTACGCCATGGCATCGAACGCAGAGCGGGCCTTCGCGTCCTTGGCCAGAGCAGCTTCGAGCGCCTCCGGCACCTCGACCTCCCGCGGAGCCGTGTCTAGCTCGAGCTTGACCTCGACCGTGTCACCTGCCTTCACTCCCGCCTGCTCGCGGACTTCGCGGTTCAAGCCGACCAGGAAGTCACCGCCCATCCGGGTCACCGACGTTCGCCAGGTGTAGCCGTTGACTGTGGCGCAGACAGGAAATCGCTTGGCGCCCTCTCCGACCTCGGAGACCTGCTGATCGTCGAGAACGACCGCTGCGGCGGGACCGCGCGCGACGAGTGTGGTGGTTATCTCGATCGCTCCCATGGAGTCGATTCTTGCAATTCCGGTGCAAGGGGTAGCGTTAGAGCTGCCGTGGCAACTTGGGAGGATGTGCGCCGGATCGCCCTGTCGCTGCCGGAGACCAGCGAGGAGGCCTCGCGCGGGCTTGCGTTCTGGCGTGTACGCAAGAACCTGTTTGTCTGGGAGCGGCCCCTTCGAGCGTCAGACCTCCGGGCCCTCGGTGAGGCTGCGCCCGACGGCCCGATCCTGGGGGCGCGGGTTGAGCACGTCGGCGCCAAGGAAGCGCTGCTGGAGGATGACCCTGCCGTGCACTTCACGACACCACACTTCGACGGGTATCCGGCTGTGCTCGTGCGCCTCGAGGAGATCGGCGTCGACGAGCTCGAGGAGCTGATCGTCGACGCTTGGGTCTGCAGGGCGCCGAAGCGTCTCGCCGACCTGTACGTGGAGGAGCACTCGAAATGATCCCGGGGGCGCCCCTCGAGCCCGCGCGAGGTAGTGTCACGAGGGTCCTCACATCGCGGGCCCTCGCGCGGCTGTTCGACGATGCCTCACAGTTCCCGCCCGGGAACATGGACTTGCAGCCGGCGTGGGAGGCGCACCTGCGTTGGCGTAAGCGAGGGCACGCTTCGCTGGTGGGACGCTTTCTGGTACCTGGCCGCCGAGCACGGGAGCTTGCGGAGCTGATGCCGCGGAATCATCGGGTGGAGGTCGGGATCGTCGTAGGCGCCGAGCAGCCTGAGGATCTGGCGTCGGTTCTCGATGCGGCGACCTCGATCGAGCTCCGAAACGGACCAGACGACCTCCGGCGCTGGCGGGCGCAGGCGCCAAGGGTCGCGATCTTTCTCGAGGGCACACCCGTCCAGGAGGTCGCAGGCGCTCGCAATGGCGACCAGCGGGTTGGAGCCAAGCTTCGCTGCGGCGGCCTTCAGGCGGACGCGTTCCCAGGCTGTGAGCAGGTTGCAGGCTTCATCGCCGACTGCGTACGCCTCGATGTTCCGTTCAAGGCCACCGCGGGCCTGCACAGCCCTCTTCGTCACTGGGATCCGAAGATCGGCGTCCACCACCACGGGTTCTTGAACCTCTGGACCGCGACCGCGGCAGCGGCCCGCGGCGCCCCCGCAAGGGAGCTCACCGCTGCCCTCGCGGCCGTGGAGCTCGGGGATCTGCCTGCCCTCCCACTCGACGAGCTCGAGCGAGCGCGTCGCTGGTTCACCGCCTTCGGGACCTGCAGCATTGCCGAGCCGCTCGAGGGTCTGCAGGCGCTCCGGCTTCTCGGCGATGACTGACGGGTTCACGCTCGCAAATCTCCCCTACGGCTCGTTTCGGCGTGGACCCGGGCAGCCGCCAAAGTTGTGCGTCCGGCTCGGCGATGACGCGGTGACCCTGGGGGCACTCTCAGAGTGCCTGCCGGGCATTGCGCCGGCGCTGCTCAATGCGCCCAACCTGGACAGGCTCCTCAGCGTGGATTCGGCGGTGTGGTCCGAGCTCCGAGCAGCGCTGCAGGATGCTCTGTCCGGCGGTGCTCCGCGCGAGGCGTGCTTCCCGGTCAGCCAGGCCGTTGCGTGCCTACCGTTCACGATCCGGGACTACGTCGATTTCTACTCGTCGCTCGAGCATGCGACGAACCTGGGCCGGATGTTCCGCCCGGACAGCGTTCCCCTGCTGCCCAACTGGCGCCACCTGCCGGTCGGCTACCACGGGCGGTCGAGCACGGTCGTCGTGTCCGGTACGCCGGTGCGACGCCCCACCGGCCAGCGACCTGGTCCCGGCGGTCCTACTTGGGGACCGAGTCGCCGGCTCGACATCGAGCTCGAGCTCGGGTTCGTGACGGGAGGCTCCCCGAACCCGCTGGGCGAGCCGATCCCGGTGGGCCAGGCGGACCGGCGGATCTTCGGCTTCGTGCTCGTCAACGACTGGAGCGCGCGCGACATCCAAGCGTGGGAGTACCAGCCTCTCGGACCCTTCCTGGGGAAGTCGTTCGCGACCTCGATCTCACCATGGGTCGTCCCGCTCGCCTCCCTCGAACCAGGCCGGGTCGCGGGGCCACCGCAGGCTCCCGAGCCATTTCAGTACCTGCGGGCGCCGGAACCGAGGGCATTTGACGTCGAGCTCGAAATAGCGCTGACAGTGAACGGGCAATCCGAGGCCCATCCGATCGCGCGCACGAACGCGCGGGAGCTGTACTGGAGCGCGAGCCAGCAGCTCGCCCACGCGTCGTCCAACGGCGCAATCGTGAGCCCGGGCGACCTCTACGCATCCGGGACGATCTCAGGCTCGCAGCCCGGAACACAGGGGAGCTTGATCGAGTTGACGTGGAACGGGGAGCGGCCGCTCGAGCTCGGGGGCGTCGCCAGGACATTCCTCGAGGACGGCGACACCGTGACGATCTCCGGCTGGAGCCCGGGCACGGCCGCCGGCGACCGGGTGTCACTCGGGATCGTCAGCGGGCAGATCGTGGGGTGAGAGGACACCGGCGCTTCCTGGGGGCCGACATCGCGGTGGCGGCGATAGTGGCCCTCGCGACGGTGCTGCTCGTAGTACTGGACAGCGGCGGCGGCGGCGGCTCGAATGCTGCCGCGTCGATCACCATCGAGTCCTCCGTCAGTGGTGCGGTGATCCCACGCGGGTTCCTCGGTCTGTCGCTCGAATACACGGCGGTCGAGCCGTACGCCGGTCAGAACCCGCTGGCCCCCGATCCGGTGTTCCTGCAGCTGGTCCGCAATCTCTCACCGGGACAGCGACCCTCGCTGCGGATCGGGGGCGACACCACCGACTCGACCTGGTGGCCCGTCCCGGGTCTCTCGCCTCCGGGTGGAATCACATACTCCTTGACCGACCAGTGGCTCGCTGTCACAAGGGCGGTCGCCTCCGCGCTCCACGCACGGCTGATCCTAGGCGTAAATCTCAAGGCCGACAGCCAAGTGCTTGCCTCGAGCGAGGCACAGGCGCTGCTCAGCGGAATCGGCCGACGCTATGTCGAAGCGCTCGAGCTGGGCAACGAGCCGGCGCTGTACAGCCTGTTCACCTGGTACCGCACGGCCGACGGCCGTCGCGTCAAGGCGCGCGGGTTGGACTACAACTTCCCGGCTTATGTCCGCGACTACACGCGGATCGCCGGGGTACTGCCGAACGTCCCGCTGGCAGGTCCGGCGCTCAACGCCTCGGGATGGATCAGCGGTCTCGGGCAGTTCCTGGCCGCACAGCCGCGCGTGAGAATCGCGACGGTCCATAAGTATCCCCTCCAGCTGTGCTTCATTCCCCTTTCGTCGCCGCAGTATCCGACGGTGCCGCATCTGCTCGATAGGAGCTCGTCCGCAGGCCTCGCCAAGTTCCTCGCCCCGTTCATAGCGACGGCTCACGCGCGAGGCGTTCCGTTCCGCCTTGACGAAACGAACAGTGTTGCCTGCGGGGCAGTCCCAGCTGTCAGCAGGACCTTTGCTGCGGCCCTCTGGTCGCTTGATGCGCTGTTCGCCCTTGCCCGCGCTGGAGTCGACGCGGTCAATTTTCACACTTTTCCGGCCGCGGGATATAACCTGTTCTCGTTCACTCGGGTGCACGGGCACTGGAGCGCATCGGTCGCTCCCATGTACTACGGCCTACAGATGTTCGCCCAAGCTTCCCCCGTGGGCGCGCGGCTGCTGACCGTTTCCGGGGGCCAGCCTGGATGGTTGCGCAGCTGGGCGACACGGTCGCGCGCCGGCACGATTCGGGTCGTGCTGATCAACGTGGGGCAGGACCAACACCCGGTCACGGTGTCGATCGGGGGATCACCCGTCAAGGCCACTCTCATACGGCTGACAGCGCCGGGTGTCGGCGCTACGAGTGGAATCACCCTTGGGGGGCGGAGTATGGGTGCGGAGACCCGCACCGGCCGGCTGGCCGGATCATTCGTGCGTTTTTCCCTCGCACCGCGGAGCGGCAGCTACGTCGTGTCCATGCCCCCGTACAGCGCCGCCATGATGACCATCAGTGTGAGTGGCGATGGACGCAGCTGATCGAGGGGTTCCCCCGATGGCCCGCGACGCCCACCAGGCGATGATGGCCTCGGCCGAGGAGCCGCCCTTCGAGCAGGAGCTGGCGGCGGTCTGGGGAGAACAGTGGGGTGCCCACGACGAGGTCGGCCTCCTGCGCCGCGTCCTGATGCGCCGCCCCGGGCCCGAGCTCGAGCAGATAAGCGGTGATGCCTATGACGAGCGCGCAGGTGCGCTCGTCGACCCCGAAGGCGACTGGTACTGGACGGGTCGCGAGGAGCCGGACCTTGAGCGCGTGGCGCTGCAGCACGCGGGCCTCGTTGCGGTGCTTCGCGAGCAGGGAGTGGATGTGACTGTCGCCGAGCCGCTCGGCGGCCGGTTCGTCAAGTCCGTCTATGTCCGGGACCCGCTCGTCACTGTGCCCGGTGGGGCGGTGATTGCCCGCATGGGCGTTCGCATGCGGCGAGGTGAGGAGCCTGCCACCACCCGTCTCATCGCCGAGCTCGGGATGCCGATCCTCGGCACGATCACCGGAACGGGGACGGTGGAAGGGGGCTCGTTCGTAAAGCTCCGCTCAGGGCTTGCCGCCTATGGCGTCTCGATCCGCTGTAACCGTGAGGGCGCGCTCCAGCTCGAGCAGATCCTCGGGCACATAGGCTGGCGCCTCCTGCTCGTGCCGATCGCCGGATACTCGATTCACCTCGATCTCCATCTCGCGATGGTCGACCGCCACAAGGCGCTCGTCGATGCCGAGCATCTCCCGTACGAGTTCCTGCAGACTCTCCGCGCCGAGGGGTTCGAGCTGATCGACGCGGCCGCCGATGAGCATTGGGCACTGAACGCGCTTTGCCTCAGCCCCGGCCGCGTGCTTATGTCGTCCGACGCTCCACGGACGGCGGAGGTCCTCGACCGAGCGGGCGTCGAGGTGATCACCGTCGAATACGACGAGATTCATAAGAACGGCGGCGGGGTGCACTGCTCCACGATCGAGCTGGTCCGCGATCCCACAGGGTCTTGACCGCGCTGAGCGGGGCGGGCGATTGGCTATTTTCTTGTGCCGGGCGACTCCCGCCTCCTGACGTTCACGCGGGCCGGACGCCTCGACCAGGCGGGCGAGCTGATTTCGGTCGTGCAAAGGCTGTCGCTGGCACGGTCGCTGTCCGAGGTGCAGACGATCGTTGCCCGAGCAGCGCGACGCATGACGGGTGCCGACGGCGCCACATTCGTCATGCGCGACAGCGACGCCGTTCTGCTGAAGCCGGGAAGACTCTCCGCCCCTGAGTTCGAGCAGGTCAAGAAGCACCCGCGCGCTGGCGCGGCGATCCTGACGGGAAGCGCTTCGGAGGTTCTGCAGCTCGCGGAAGAGGTCGCCTGTACACACCACGAATAGTGGACGGCAGCGGCTACCCGGACGGGCTCGAGACAGAAGAGATCCCGATCAGCGGACGAATCGTGGCGCTCGCGGATGTCCCTGGAGCTCAACCCCGGCAGCCTCGTGGAGCTGACAGGCGCCTGGCGCGAATCGGCTCCAAGCTCCGACCTGGATCTGCTCAGCGCGGCGCCCCAGCGCACGCGCAGCGATGACAACGGCTTGCCCCAGCGCGAGAGCGTACCGGCGGGCGAGTAGACCTGACGCTCCGGATCAGGTTGAGCAGCAGCGGGCAAGGTGCTCCGAGAGGACCCAGTTCCGTCTGGGTCCCCTCAGAGAAGGCCAAGGAAGTGGGGGCGCAGTTCCTTGGCCGCTTCGGTAGACATTATTCCCGCCCTCTACTGAAGGCAAACGACCATTTGGCCGATTTGCGACGCAGTTCTCTCAGCCCCGCGAGCGAGCGGTCCGGCCACCTCGGCTGGAGGATCCTGCCGCGGGGCGGGCTGTTCGGCCAGTCGATGAGGCGGAGGCGGTGGCCCGGGTGCCCGCGGAGCGCTTCGATCCGCCGCCCCCCGTAGACCGCGTCGAGCCGCCCGAGCGCGCCTTCGCCTTACTGGCGGAGGAGCGCGAACGCGCGGGGCTCGCACGCTGCTCGCGCGGTATCTGGGCACGCACCAGCTCCTTTACGAGGCGAGGCATCTCGGCCTCGAGGAACTTGGCCATCCGCTCTTCATCGCGCCTGATCTCTTTCGCCAGCTTCGCGGTGTCGCGATCCCCAACCTCGTTCGCCAGGACCTCAATCCTGTTGTAGAGCGCGATCTCCACGTGCTCCTCGCGAAGCTCCTCCTGGGCGTTTCGCACGTGCGTCTCGACCTGACTGGTGAGGATTGCGCGTGCCGTCCCCACCTGGCCCTTGAGCGCCGCGACGGCTTTGCCGGCAACCGCTCCGACAGCGCCGGTGCCCGGCACGTTCGGTCCTGGTCCGGGGGAGCCACCTAGCTTCTTGATCCTCGCCGCGACCTTGCGCTTGTGGGCCCTTGTCTCCGTGAGGTGCTGGCGCAGGCGCTTTTTATAGGACTCCTTCTTGGTCAGGCCGATGTGCTGGGCGAGGTCAGCCTCCAGCTCGGCCTCCTTCGCATGCGCTTCACTCAGCCACTCAACGAGCTTCTCGTCACGTTCATTCATGATGCCTCCAGGGTCGGGGGTCGGTCACTCCGGGCTTGTGCTGGCCGCCGCTATCCGAAGCTGGCGGTGCACCGCCTCGAGGACCGTCCGGCGATTGCGGTGAGTGCCTTCGTAGAGCTGGACGGCGGCCAGCTCCTCAGTCGTGGCCGCTGCCAGGCGGTCGATCACCTGGCGCGCTGCCATGCGGCGGTACCCCTCCCAGGGCTCGAGTACCGTGACTGAGGCTCCGGCTCCGTCCTCGGCGCCAGGCTCGGCCGACTCCAGCACTAGCTCCGGCTCTGCCGACACGTGTGTTTCCTCGCCGGTGAGGTCCGGTGGGAGAGGAGACGCCTTCGGCTCGGCCGTGGCCAGATCCTCGGCGGGCACCGTCTCCGGCGCAGGCGCGAGGTGTGGGGCGGACCTGACCTCGCCGGCCGGCCGCGGGGGCGGCGCGGGGCGTCTGGGTCGCGCTGGCGGCCTTGGTCGCGATGGCCGCGGCGCTGCCGGGGGACTCGGTGCAGTCGGTGGCTCGCGCTCGGCCTCGTCGCGCGGCTGTGTTGCCGCTTGGCGGCCCCTACGGGCGCCGATGACGGCGCCGGCCAGCTCGAAGGCCGCCTCAGCCGCGCGCCCGGTGAGCTCCTCTCCGACTCGGAGCGCCAGCTGGGTGCTCCGGAGCCAGATCCGAAACGGCAGGGTGATCAGTTCGCCGACCATCGAGGTTGCTACTACCCGATGAGATTGAGACCAAGCGCGCACCCGCGGCAAACAGCTCCGCGACGTGCGCGCCTGGTCCGCCCGGCGGGCTCCCGACCGCCAGGGGCCTTGTGTCTAACGCGTCAACGCCTGCAGCGAGTTCGCTGCCGGCCCGCTCCCGGCGTCGTCGACGAAGTAGATGCCCCGCTCTTCAGGAATCAGCGCGAGGCCGAACAGGTCGCCTGCGCCGGCGTGGACCAGCTCCTTGGTCGCGATCTGCTTGCCCTCGGGCGTTGTCTCGACGAGATTCCCGTTGGCTCCGTTGGCGCTCACGATGTCGCCGTTCGGCGCGATCATGAGCCCCAGAGGGTCAGTCAGCGCGCCCCCTACCGAGACCGTATTACCGCCGCCGCGCAGGACAGTGGTGCGGGTCAGCGCGTCAGGCACAGCCGCGATGCGGTTGTTGTTCGAGTCGGCGACGTACAGGACGCCATTGCGGCCGATGCCGACGCCGGTGGGCCCGACCACAAGCGCATTCGGGTCTGTGCGCTCGGCGAATCCGCTGGCAATCACCCGGTTGGAGGTCACAGCCGGAGCCCGCCCGCGATCGAACCTCAGGGAGATCCTGACCACCGTGCCTTCGTGGACGGTGTTGCCGCCGGCGGCGACCGTGCCGTTGAGTACGTTGGTGACGAACAGCACTGCGCTGTCACCACGATCAACCGCGGTCATGTCCCATGGCCCATTGATGTCCCCGCCCTTGATCGTCCCGACGACCTCACCGCGGGGGTTGAGGATCGTCAGCGCGCCGGCTCGAGCCGCGCTGCCCATTCCACCGGGCGCCGGGAGGCTGCCCACTACCACGAACCCGCTGCGGAGCGCAACTAGGGCCGTGGTGAGACCCACCGCAGGAGTGTCGGTCGGCTGCGGGACGATCGCAAATGTCGACACCTCGCCCCGCGGCGAGATCTCGACGATGCTCGATCCAGTTCCCTGCTGGTTCTGCGAGTTGTTGAAGTTGCTGATGAGCACGTCGCCGCGAACGAGCTTGCCGTCGGTCCGTGGCACCACCGCTACGCCATACGGATTCTGATCCCCCATCGCCGGCCCACTGGCCGGGACCGCTGAGGCAAGGGTGTGGATCTCGTGAAATCGGCTGACGAATGCCTGGCTTGCTGCGGCGGAGACTGGAAGAGCCGCGGCGGCGCCAGCGGCAATTGCCGCGAGAACTGCCGCCCTGGTGAATCTGCGCATGTTGGATGTCCTTTCGGTCGCTTAACTGCACGACGCCTGGTGCGCGGCGAACCTTCCCGGCGCGCCAGACACCGGTGAGGTCATTGCGCCGCTGGACAGGCACTGGCGATGTCATAAGCTGCGGCCGTCGTGGATCTCGACCCGAAGGCCATCCTCAGCAGCGCGACCAGGCTCCTCGAGCGTGACCCGAAGGCGCTTCTCGGTGATGCCGCCAAATTTGCCGCGCGCTTCGGCGACGAGGTGTACTTCGCAGCTCTGTGCGTTCGCAGCGGGATACTCGGTCCCGCGTCACCCCAGCGGATGGCTCAGACAATCCTCCGCTTCGAGCGATTCGGCCTGCTGGGCGGGGCGGTGGGCCGCTCTGCGCTCCGGGATGGCGACCGGCCAGCGCTCGTCGACGAGCTCGGACAGCTCAGCTTCCGTCAGCTTGACGAGCGCTCGAACGCCCTCGCCAACGCGTGGCGGGACCACGGGCTGGCGCCCGGAGAAGGGGTTGCGATCCTCGCGCGCAATCACCGCGGCTTCCTCGACGCCGTGTTCGCGGCCGCCAAGTGCGGGGCGCGCATCATCCTTCTGAACACCTCATTTGCCGGTCCGCAAATCCGTGAGGTGGCAACCCGCGAGGGAACTGACCTGCTCGTTTACGACGACGAATACGCCGATGCCCTGGAGGGAGTGAGTCCCCCGCGGGGGCGGTGGCGGGCGTGGACCGACGGGCCGGGGCACGACGCGATCGAGGCGCTGATCGAGGGCGGCAACCCGAAAGCTCCACCCCGCCCAGGAACGACTCCGCGGATCACGATCCTGACCAGCGGCACCACCGGCACCCCCAAGGGCGCGCCGCGCTCAGAGCCGCGTTCGCTGTCGCTGATCGGTGGCCTCCTCAGCAGAGTCCCTTTCCGCGCGCGTGAGGTGACCGAGCTGTCGGTCCCGATGTTCCATGCGCTTGGCTTCATGCAGGCGATGGCCGCGATCGCGCTCGGTTCGACGCTGCTGGTAAACCGGAAATTCGAGCCCGAGGACACGCTCGAACGGATCCAGGCGCATCGCGCCACGGCGCTCGTCGTGGTTCCGGTGATGCTGCGGCGGATACTCGACCTGGGCGACGAAGCGAACGCACGGCGCGATCTCTCCTCGCTGCGAATCATTTTCGTCAGCGGCTCGGCTCTGGGCGCCGATCTCGCCACCCGCGCGCTCGAGCGCTTCGGGCCGATCGTCTACAACCTTTACGGCTCGACCGAGCTCGCCTACGCGACGATCGCGACGCCGGAAGACCTGGAGGCGGCGCCGGCGTGTGTCGGCAAGGTCGTGCGCGGCTCGGTCGTCAAGATTCTCGACGACGCGGGCCACGCGGTCCCGGCGGGAATCACCGGCAGGATCTTCGTCGGGAACCTCCTGCAGTTCGAGGGCTACACGGGGGGCGGCGGCAAGGAGATGGTCGGCGGGCTCCTGTCCTCCGGCGACGTCGGCCATTTCGACGAGGAGGGGCGCCTGTTCATCGACGGCCGCGACGACGAAATGATCGTCTCCGGCGGCGAGAACGTGTTTCCGGCTGAGGTCGAAGAGCTGCTCGCCGGGCACGGTGCGATCGAGGAGGCGGCGGCAATCGGGGTCCCTGATGACAGGTTCGGTCAGCGACTGA
>CATPAX010000108.1 GCA_955652215.1 uncultured Solirubrobacteraceae bacterium
CCTACCCCGGCGTCGCAGCACCCCAGATCCCGGGGCCGTGCCGGTGCTCGTAGATCAGCGCTGTTTCGGCGTGCGCAACCGAGGGATGCGTCGTCAGGTGGTCGAGGACGAACTCGCGGAGGTCCTCGGTGTCGGCGGCGGCCAGCCAGATCAGGTAGTCGGTCACGCCGGTGAGGTGGAACACCATAAGTACCCCCGGCAATGCCCGGACGGCGTCGGTGAAGGCCTCGATCTGCTCGCGGGCGTGGACAGCGAGCCGGATCGCGATCATCGCCTGAAGCGGCCGCCCGAGCGCGGCGAGATGGATCTCGGTATGGAACCCACGGATGACGCCGCGGGCGCGCAAGGAGCGAAGGCGGGCGAGAGCAGTCGAAGGGGCGATTCCAACCCGTTCGGCGAGCCGCTGATTGGTAATTCGGGCGTCGCCGGCGAGGACCTCGAGAATCGCCCGATCGAGGTCGTCCACCTCTGGGTGTGGAAGCTGTGGCAGCCGGGACACAGAATGGCCTCAGCCCGAATTATATGCGGCGTCAACACTTGAAACCCGCAGGATCTTCGCCTGGCTTCTCGATCGTCGCAATATCAGTCACCATTGGCGTATGCACGAGACCGAGCTTCACCCACGCAGGGCCGCCCTCGCACCGCTGATCCACGACTCGATCCTCGATGTCATCGGCAACACGCCGCTCGTTCGTCTCTCGCGGATTGCCCCGGGGGTCAGGACCCCGATCGTCGCGAAGGTTGAATCGCTCAACCCAGGCGGGTCGATCAAGGACCGGGTGGGACTCGCGCTGATCGAGGCGGCGGAGCGCGACGGTGTCCTGCGTCCCGGCGGCACGATCGTTGAGCCGACCTCCGGGAACACCGGCACGGGCTTGGCGATGGCGGCGTGCCTCAAGGGCTACCGGGTGATCGCGGTGATGCCCGACAAGATGTCCAAGGAAAAGATCGACCTGCTCAGGGCCTACGGCGCCGAGGTGGTGGTGGCGCCGACGGACGTTCCGCCCGAGTCTCCGCAGTCGTACTACCGGGTCGCCGACCGACTCGCCCAGGAGATTCCCGGAGCGTTTCAGCCCAACCAATACTTCAATCAGGCAAATCCGCAGGCTCACTACGAGTCGACTGGGCCGGAGCTCTGGGAGCAGACCGGCGGCGAGATCACCCATCTCGTCCTCGGTGTCGGCACCGGCGGGACGGTCACCGGGACCGCGCGCTACCTCCGCGAGCGCAATCCCGAGCTGGTGGTCGTCGGAGCCGACCCGGAGGGATCGATCTACTCCGGTGGGCAGGACAACGTGCGCCCGTACCTGGTCGAAGGGGTAGGCGAGGACTTCTGGCCCGAGACCTTCGATCCCACGCTGATCGATCGCTGGGTGAGCGTCTCAGATCGCGACTCCTTCTTGACCACGCGAAAGCTCGTTCAGGCCGAAGGCATCCTCGCCGGCGGGTCCGGCGGCCTCGCGGTCCACGCGGCGGTCCAGGTCGCATCCGAGCTCGACGATCCCGATGCGCTGGTCGTGGTGATCCTCCCCGACGGCGGACGCGCCTACCTGTCGAAGATCTACTCCGACAGCTGGATGCGTCAGTACGGCTTTCTGGAGCGCGGTCCGGAGACGACCGTCGGCGACGTGCTTCGCCGCAAGAGCGATGCCGGGGAGATTCCCCCGCTGGTAAGCGTCCGCACGCACGATCGAGTCCGCGACGCGATCGCGCTGCTGCACGAGCACCGCGTCTCGCAGCTCCCAGTCGTCAGCGCGCACGACCCCGGGAGCGTGGTCGGAGCGATCGACGAGCGGGGGCTTCTGCTTCGCGCAATCGAGGATCCGTCGCTGCTCGGCGAGGAGATAATCGAGGTCATGGAGTCGCCGTTCCCGGCAGTGTCGACCGGCGACCCCGCCCGCGACGCGGTCGAGCTGCTCGCCGGCTCCCGTCAGGCACTGCTTGTCACCCACGAAGGCCGGGCCGCCGGGATCGTGACCCGCACCGATCTGCTCGAGGCGCTCGTCTCGTGAGCGAGAAGCAGGGGTTTGGCACGCGAGCCGTTCATGCCGGGCTGAACCCCGACCCGACTTACCGGTCGGTGATCCCAGCGATCCACCAGACCTCGACGTATGTCCAGGAGCATCCGGGTGAGTACGTCGAGAACTACGACTATGCCCGCGGGGCAAATCCGACGCGCGCTGCGCTCGAGCAGGCGCTCGGAGAGCTCGAGGGCGGGCATGCTGTCGCTTTCTCCTCGGGACTTGCGGCCGAGCACGCCGTGATCACCGAGACCTGCCGAGCGGGCTCACACGTCGTGATTCCGGCGGACCTCTACGGAGGCACGTACCGCCTCGTCGACAAGGTGTTCAGCCGCTGGGGCCTCCGATACGACCTGGTCGATCAAACAGACCTCGATGCGCTCGAGCGCGCGGTCACCGACGAAACCAGGCTGATCTGGGTAGAGACGCCCACGAACCCTTTGCTGAACGTCGTCGACATCGCTGGGGTTGTCGCTCGGCGGCGCGGGGCGCTGGTCGCAGTCGACAATACGTTCGCGACGCCAGCGAATCAGCGCCCGCTCGAACTGGGCGCCGACTTCGTGGTGCACTCGACGACCAAGTACCTCGGCGGTCACTCCGACGTGGTCGGCGGCGTCGCTATCGCTCGAGACGAGCATTGGTACCAGGCACTGCGGTTCGTGCAGAACGCGGTTGGGTCGGTACCAGGTCCGTTCGATTGCTTTCTCGTACACCGGGGGCTCCGAACGCTTCACCTCAGGATGGACGCCCATGCCCGCAGCGCGCGGGCGGTAGTGGGGCTCCTGGAGGAGACTCCGGAGGTGACCCACGTTCGATGGCCTGGGTTCGGCGGAATGGTCAGCTTCCGCCACCCCCGGGCGACGGAGCTTGCGGCGAGTACCGAGCTGTTCACACTCGCGGAGTCGCTCGGCGGAGTCGAGTCGCTGATCGAGGTGCCGCAGGCGATGACGCACCAATCCGTCGAAGGGTCTACCGCGGCTGTCCCGGCGGACCTCGTGCGGCTGAGCTGCGGCGTCGAGGATCCCGCGGATCTCGTGGCGGATCTGCGCCGCGCGCTGACGGTCTGCGCGCCCGCTCCCGCGAGCGTCTAGCGCGGCGCAGTGAAAGGTGTCATCGGGACCGCAAGTTCAACGAAAGCTCTGAGCGCCCGTGGCCTTATGACCAGGCGTCTCGACCGTGCGCGTGCCGACGTGGCCCAGATCCGTCTCGGCCTGTTCGACTGGCTGGCGTAGCGTTTTCAAGCGTGCGCCTCGCCCAGCCCCTCCTGCGCCTCACCCTCAAGCGCCAGTTCGCCAGCTACTGCGCCACGCTCAAACACGTGCTCGAGACCGCCCCGCCAACGACGTGATCGCGGCGCTCAGGCCCACGACGAGGATCGTGTGACACTGGTTCCACAGGAGACCCGCCCGACGGCCGGGCAAGTCTCGGCGGTGGTGGCACCCGCAGTCGCAGTCGGCGTTAAGTTCGCGAACACTGCAGTGCGGCTCGTAGCAGCGCGTGGACACCACCCTCATGCCGGCGCGTGGGCGCGAATGAAGTCGATGATGGCCCTGCGCACTGCGTCGGTGTTCGTTGCCTGTCCGACCAAGTCGGTGCCGTGAGTGGCTTCTCCCGGGATGAGCATCAGGCGCTTGGCGGGGCTCGGACTGGCGCGAAAGAGACTGGTCGTGTCCTTCCCTAGTTGCGTATTTGGGTCCCCGGTCGCACCAATCTGAAACACCGGGCCCTTCAGGCGCCGCGCGTCAGCGGGGAACGGATAGTTCGTCGCTTCGGGCACCGCCGAAAGGCTGATGACAGCAGCCGGCGCCGGGCGTAGGTGGATGCCCGCGTCGATCACCACCGCGCCACCGACCGACGCACCGAGCAGTACTACACGCCTGACTCCGTGGGCGATGAGGAAGTGAGCAGCGGACTGCACCTCGAGGCTGTCATCCCCGTTGCCATAGTCGAAGACGAGCACGCGCAGCCCGCGGGCGGCCAGAAACGATGGCATTGGCAGCCAGTCGCAGGCTGAGTTGTCGATCTGGTTGGCTAGGACGACGCCGGTGGAACCCCTCCCAAGCACCGCGGCGGTGAGACGCTCACCGGGGGCGTGGAGGTGAACGATGCGCGTATTTCGATCTGCATAGATGCAACCGTCGAGTGATGGGCCCGAGGGGGTCGGGGTGGCGTGAAAAGTTTCCGGCGGGTACGCGGCCCTGGCCGGCCCGCTCACGGACTGAGTTCGCGACGGCGCTACTGACGGGCGATGTGACGCGCCACACCCGACAAATACGGTCGCCGCGGCGAGGAGTAGCGCTATCCAGCGACATCGGTTGGCGCCAGGAGAGATGCGCCTGCGCTCCGCTTGCTGCGTCGGCCCAGTCCGGCTTGAATCGAGCGGCAGCTTGGACATTTCGACAGTATAGTCCGCTACGGACTATGCTCGCGGATTGTCCTAGCCGGTCTGCGATCATCGCCCGTGTGCCAAGGGCAGCGCCTAGAGACGAGCTCACGACGACCGAGTACGCCTTGCTGGGCATGCTCGCCCGCTACGGGGAGCACTCCGGGTATGAGTTGCTCAACCTGGCGGAAACGGGCATCGGCTTCTTCTGGTCCCCGGCGAAGAGCCATGTCTACGCGGTGCTTCCTCGCCTCGAGAGCGGCGACCACGCCCGGCGGCGGCTGGTCCCCCAGACCGGAAAGCCAGACAAACATCTATGGCGGATAACCCCACTCGGCAGGGCTGCCCTGCGGGTGTGGATCAACACAGTTGATCCTGATCCAATGGACAGCCTCGGCGTCCTTCTGCTGAAGCTGTTCTTCGGTGACCACGGCGATCCCGATTCACTGTTTGCTCATGTCGAGCGCTACCGCGACCAGGCGTCGGAGAAATTGCGGTTACTGCAGGCGATCCAGGAGTCGGAGCCGCATCCCCCCAGCGCCGGCGACCAGCTCCCGCTGATCACGCTCCGCCAGGGGCTCGCCGTACTCGATGCCCACGTTAAGTGGGCCGAGGAGGTGCTTCCCGAACTTCGAGCACGTCGCTCACGGGGCGGTCGCGCCGCAGCCGGCGTGCACTGAACGCGCCGCCGAGGAGTGGTGGCCGCCCGGGTCGCGCCTAGGGACCGCTCGAACCACCGGCAGTACCCTGGGCGGCCGAGAGGATCCAGGACCCCGCTACCCGGGAGTGCCCTTAAATGAGTCGCGCTCCCGAGCCGGCGTGATATGAGGCCGGCCCCAGGAGCGCGCTCGAGGGAGGAGAGGGTGCTTCGCTTGAAGATGATGGCGCCTGACCCTTTAGATGTCCAAGACGAGTATTCGCAGATATCTATAGTCTCTGCTTATGGAACTTGGCCAGCTCCGATACCTCGTCGCGCTTGCCGAGGAGCGGCATTTCACCCGAGCCGCAGCGCGGGAGCACATCGCTCAGCCGGCGCTCTCCCAGCAGATCCGTCGCCTGGAGGAGGAGGTCGGGCTGGCACTGGTGGAGCGCACCACGCGACGGGTCGCGGTTACTGATGCGGGCGAGGTTCTGGTTGCCCGCGCCCGGCGGATCCTGGCCGAGCTCGAGGCCGCCCACACCGAGCTTCAGGCGCTCCGCGGCATCGCGATCGGGCATGTGTCCGTCGGTGCGATGCACACGATGGGTCCCGTCGACCTCTCGCTCGTCCTGGCGATCTTCCACAGCAGGCATCCGGCTGTCGAGCTGACGGTTCGCGAGGAGTCGAGCGAGGACCTTGCGGAAATGCTGCGGGTCGACGAGCTGGACCTGGCGTTCCTGTCGGTCACGGAGCGGATCGAGAGCCACGGGCTCGGGCTGCTGCAGCTGGTGAACGAGCAGCTGGTGCTGATCGTCGCGCGCGAGCATCCGCTCGGCAGGCGGCGGCGGGTGCGAATGTCAGAGCTCGAGGACGAGCAGTTCATCAGCTTCCGCGAAGGCGCCCGCCTGCGTGAGCTGCTCAACGCAGCGGGCCGCTCTGCCGGATTC
>CATPAX010000109.1 GCA_955652215.1 uncultured Solirubrobacteraceae bacterium
ATCGTGCGCTTGACCCCAAGGAGCTTTCCGGCGCGCTCGCGCGGTGAGAGCAGGTAGGGCATCACCCGGGTCCTCGCGAAGGTGACCGGCACTCCCCGCCCGATCAGGACGTCGAGGACCATCTCGCCGCCCTCGAGCGCGCTTCGGAGCGTCTCATCCCTAGGCACCGAGATGCTCGGGTGAACGACGTCGAACATCACCGCCACCGGCGCGTTGTCGGCCACGAGCGTGCGCGAGACGGTCGTCGCATGCGCGATCGGTGCGATCCCGAGCGCCTCGCCGACTTCAGGCCCGACCGCGCGCCGTTCGAGTCGCATGTCACTGCAGCTCAACCTCAGGCCGCGCCGCGCCGCAAGCGACGAGTAGGGCTCGAGCCGCTCGAGCCGCTCGTCGAGGGCGCTCGGAACCGCCATCCGGCCGACGAAAGTCCCGCTTCCCTGGCGGCGGACGATCTCGCCGCTGTCCTCGAGGCGGCGCAGCGCGCTGCGAAGCGTCCCCCGCGACACTCCCAGCATCGCGGCGACCTCGTGCTCGGGCGGCAGACGGTCGCCTTGGCGGTAGCGCCCCCCCGCCAGCCAGTTGCGTAGCGCGTGCTCAGCGCTGTCGACCAGGGAGGGGCTGGTCTCGCCGACGGCACGAGCCGGGCGTCGGGCCGGCGAAGGGCGGCCTGCTGAATCTGCGCTGGCTATCTCCAACCCTCCTGGTGGACGACCGCTGGCCGGCCACAGGGGGCCGGCTCCCTCCGATCCGCCCGCTCAGCGCGGACGTCGCGATTATCTCATGAAACGATTGTCACAACGCCTACCCGGGTCGATCCCAGCTCCGGCGCCGAGGCGAACGCCGCGGAACTTGCGACCACGCGGCCTCGTTGTACAAATTCGTACTCGTCCGCGGCGAGCGCTGCTGGTAGGATCATCTCGTTCCTTGATGTCCCTCCGGTCCAGCCTGACAAGAGGAGGATCCGCATGTACGCGCGCCTGACCGAGCCACTGGTCCGCGACAACGGCGCCCTGCGCCCCGCGACCTGGGACGAGGCTCTGGACCGCGCCGCGGGAGGATTCCGCAGCGCCGTGCAGCGCCATGGGCCGAACACGTTCGGCATGTTCAGCTGCTCGAAAGCCACCAACGAGGTGAACTTCCTGGCCCAGAAGTTCACCCGAGCGGCGATCGGCACGAACAACATCGACTCATGTAACCGAACCTGACACGCTCCGAGCGTCGTCGGTCTGGCGACGGTATTCGGCGCTGGTGGCGGTACCAGCTCATATCGGGAAGTTCGCGACACGGACCTGGTCGTGCTGTGGGGCTCAAACGCGCGTGAGGCCCATCCGATCTTCTTCCATCACGTGCTGAAGGCGGTCCACGCCGGCGCGCAGCTGTTCGTGGTCGATCCCCGGCGTACCACCTCGGCCCAGTGGGCTGACGTCTGGCTCGGGCTGAACGTCGGCAGCGACATCGCGCTGGCAAACGCGATGGCGCGCGAAATCATCCACGCTGGGCTCTACAACCGCGCCTTCATCGAACACGCCACGAGCGGGTTTGAGGTGTTCGCCGCCGCAGTCGAGCGCTACACACTCGAGCATGCCGAAAGCGTCACTGGCGTTCCGGCTGACGTGATCCGCGACGTCGCTCATGCCTACGCCCGCGCCGATCGCGCCCAGATTTGCTGGACGCTCGGGATCACCGAGCACCACAACGCCGTCGACAACGTACTGGCGTTGATCAACCTGGGACTCCTCTGCGGCCACGTCGGTCGCTACGGCTCCGGACTAAATCCGCTGCGCGGGCAGAACAACGTGCAGGGTGGCGGCGACATGGGCGCGATCCCGAATCGGCTTCCCGGCTTTCAGGACATCGAGAACAACCCACAGGCGCGGATGAAATTCGAGGCCGCCTGGGGCGTGAAGATTCAGCCCAAGTACGGCTGGCACATGACCGAGATGATCGACGCGATGGGGCGCGGGGAGCTGACCACCCTGTACGTGCTCGGCGAGAACCCGGTCCAATCCGACGCCGATTCCCAGCACGTGAGAAAGCTGCTCATCGGGCTCGAGCACCTGGTCGTCCAGGACATCTTCCTGACCGCTACCGCCGAGCTCGCCGACGTCGTGCTGCCCGCGTCCGCGAGCTGGTGCGAAGCCGAGGGAACGGTCACCAACAGCGAACGGCGGGTCCAGCGCGTGCGCGCCGCCCTGCAGCCGCCCGGCCAGGCGCGCGACGACCTGCAGATCATCTGCGATCTCGCTCGACGCCTCGGACAGGACTGGAGCTATGAGTCATCCGAGGACGCCTGGAACGAGCTCCGCTCGCTGGCGCCAAACCACACCGGGATGAGCTACGCGCGGCTCGAGGAGCTCGACGGTATCCAGTGGCCGTGCTGGGATGAGCAGGACACCGGCGCATCGTTCCTGCATGGCCGGCTGTGGGCCGATCCGCTCGAGGGCGACCCGGCTCCGTTCCATGTGGTCGAGGACGATCCCCCGGTCGACCTGCTGTCCGACGAGTTTCCGCTCAGGCTTACCACCGGGCGGCGGCTCGACTCGTTCAACACCGGCGTTCAGACGGGTGGCTACAGCTCGCCGCTGCGTCGGGGCGAGGAGCTCGAGCTGTCCCCCGAAGACGCCGAGGCACTGGGCGTCGAGAACGGGGAGACCGTTCGGATCAGCTCGCGGCGGGGCTCTGTCAGCGCTCCCGTGCGGATTCAGCCCTCGCTGCGGCCCGGCCTTGCGTTCATGACGCTTCACTTCCCCGACCAGGTCGAGACGAACGTGCTGACGATCAACGCCACCGACCCCAAGTCGGGGACTGCCGAGTTCAAGGCGACGGCAATCCGCGTTGAGCGCATGAACGGCGCCGAGAAACAGGAAACCGCGAGCGCGCCGGTGGCGAGCACGGTTCACTGATGGACCTC
>CATPAX010000110.1 GCA_955652215.1 uncultured Solirubrobacteraceae bacterium
GACCGTGGCGCCAGGCCCGTCCGAACGAGTCGGTGATCACCACCGCGGGACCGACGCCCCGCAGCGCGCGCAACCGGTCACGCAGCGTTCTCGCTGAGAAGTCCGGATCGGTCGGGAGCAACACAACCGCGTCCTCTCCCCGCACGTTCGACGCGTCGACACCGGCGTTGGCGCACACGAATCCGTGGGGCGTGACGCAGATAAGAACGCCATGCGCGGCGCGGAGCACCTCGCGCGATTCGTCGAGCACGACCTGCACATGCCTCGCGTCCTTTCCGAGCTCGTCGGCGAGCGCTGATGCCCGCTCGCCCGGCTTCACTTCTGAGAGCCGCCGGATCCGTCCCTCGGCCTTGGACAGAACCTTGTGGGCGATCACCAGGACGTCTCTGTCGCGGAGGCCGCCTAGCTCCTCTGTCCCGGCCGCCGCCGTCGCGATCATCGCTGCCAGGTCGTCCCCTGGAGCGATCTCGGCCAGCCCCGCGAGCGCCGTGACGGTCACGGCTCGCGGTGAGGTCACTACGCTCGGCTCCGCCAGAGCTGGCGCAACGCCCCGCGGGTGTGGGCGGCTCTCCCGTGCGTGGCTTCGAGCGTGGCATGCAGCGCCTCGAGGTCGTCGGGAGTGTCGACGTCGAGCGCCAGGGAGGGGACTTCGACCACTTCTGCCGCCGTTCCAAGGTGCTCCGCTGTCGCGAGATGCCGAGCGCAGCTGTCGGGACCGAAGGACGGTGACAGCGAGTCAGGCGGCGTGAGCAGCAGGGCATTCGTCCCGGTTCCGTGGCGGTCGGGGACGATCACCACCGAGGCGGCCGGGGACCGGCGGATCAGACCGTCGACCTCCGCGGGGTCGAGCAGCGGGCAGTCTCCCGGGATCAGCAGGACCCGCCCTGCCTTGGCTCGCGCGGCCGTGAGCACGCCCGCCGCGGCTGCCGAGTTGTGGCCTCGCTCCTGGTCGATCAGCACATTGGCGCCGTAGCCGCCCGCGATCTGTGCCGCGTGGTCGTCGGCTGTCACGACCAGGACTTCGTCGATCTCCTTGGCCCGGCGAAGCGCCACGAGCACGTCCGAGAACATCGCCTGGGCGATCACGCGCCGGGGGCCGGAATCCAGGCCGTCATCGAGCCGCTGCTTGGCATTGGCGAAGGTCTTGACCGGCAGGATCGCGTGAGTTCGCATCGGCCCGGAACGCTATCGGCTGGCGGCCAGCGCGAGCGCGAACCGAAGCGTCTCGCCGGCCAGCCGAGTCCTCGCGGCGGGGGTCCCCATCAACACGTCGGTCTCGAGCACCGGTAGTCCGTCAGTTCGCTCATCGGCGACCAGGCCATCGACTAGCCCGTCGTAGCACGCGGCGATCCCTGAGCTGTTGAGCGGCCGGCGCTCGAGTTCCAGGAAGGCCGCTGTGGGGCCTTTGAGCACCTCGCCTCCGACGAGCGGGCTGACCGCCACGATCGGCGCACGGCTCTCGACGAGCGCTTCCCGGATGCCCGGCACGGCGAGGATCGGGCCGATCGAGGCGATCGGGTTGGAGGGGCCGATCACGATCGACCTGGCCGACTCGATCGCAGCGATCGCTTCAGGGGTGGGGCGGGCGGCTCTCGCGCCGCGGAACTCGACGCCCTCGAGGGGCCCCCGACCTTGCTCGCGGATCATGAACTCTTGAAACGCCCACCAGCGCCCGCCGGCGCTCACACGGGTGCGGACAGGAGCATCGCTCATCGGCAGCACCCGCACCCTCACTCCGAGGGAGGCAGCGATCGCGGAGTGTGTTTCCGTCAGCCGTGCGCCTTCCCTCAGCAGGCGGGCGCGCTCGAGTCCGATTGCGAGGTCCCGGTCCCCCAGGTTGAACCAGACCTCGGTGCCCAGCTCACGGAGCCCGTCCATGACGTTGAACGTGTCGCCGGCTAGTCCCCAGCCGCGCTCATCGATGCGGTCGGCGAGCCAGAACGTGCAGAGGTCTGGGTCCGGGGAAACGTACGCACCGTAGATCTCGATGTCATCGCCGGTGTTGGCGATCACGACGAGATCGTCAGGACCCACCACGTCGAGCATGCCCCGGGCCAGCTTTGCGCCCCCGGTCCCCCCGGCCAGCACGACGACGGGGCTGCTCACAGCCCCGTGATCTTGATCCCGGCCCTCACCTTGTGCCGGACATTGATCGAGATGATCAGCGGCGTCAGCTGCTCCACGATCCGCGCCATCTCCAATGGTCCGCAGTCGACAGGCCGAAGCCCTTCGATCCGCTCGACAAGCTCTGCGACGGTGCGCTTGTGGTCGCGGTCGTCGCCGCAGATCAGCACGTCTTCGTCGAGGCGGTGATCGAGGTCGGCGAGGAGCGCAGCGCTGACTGTGTGAAACGCCGAGATGACTCCCACGCCCTCCGGCGTCATCTCGCGCGCCTGCTGCGCCGCGGAGCCCTGCCAGACGCCGAGCGTCCGAGTCGCCTTGCCGCTGACCGCCGCGGCAAGAGGTACCGTCGCATCGATCAGTAGATGCCCCGAGGTCAGAGCCCCCTTCAGGTCTGTCAGCGTCTCCGACTGGTTGCGGAACGGAACCGACAGGACGACGATCCGCGCATCGTGGATCGCTTCGCTGTTCTGATGGCCGCTGAACGATCCCTCCGGGAGGCGGGCGCTGGCGCGTCGCGCTGCCTCCTCGGCGCGGTCGGCGTCTCGCGACCCGATCACCACCGGAACGCCCGCTCGCCCCAGACGCAGCGCCAAGCCGAATCCGAGCGCTCCCGTACCACCAACGATGCAGACGGGCTCGGGCACGCAGCCGCAGTCTATGCGGCGGGTGGATAATCGGGTCCTTGGTGGCGCGCTCCCGGCTCGTAGTCCAGTTTCTGGCGATCGGCATGCTCGGCGTATCGAGTGGGGTCGCCAGGGCGCAGAGCGCTCCGGAGTCTCCGATCCCGATTCGCTCGGCGTCGCTGGCCCAGTCCGGGCAAGACGTCTTCTGGACGGTGCAGCTACAGCAGCCGTTCTCACCGGGCGCTCTGGGGCGCCGGCATCGTTCGCTGTGCCTGCTGATCGAGCGTCCGGGGAACGGCTCGGTCGCCGGACAGCTGTGCGTGCTCGGACCGCAGCGCGGCGGGAGTACGCCCCGCGTGGCGTACATGCCGGTCACTGCTCGTGGTCCCGGCCCGGCCGTCGTAATCGCCGCGACGGTGACCCGCCCGCACGCCAGCGAGCTGACCGCGAGCTTCCTGCCGACCGACGTCGGGTGGAAGTACCGCCCACTGCGCTGGCAGGTCCTCAGCGCGGTGAATGCCGGCGGATGCACCGGTCCGGCCCATGGTCGCGTCGGGTGCTACGGCGTGTTTCCCGCCCGGCCCGCGCTCGCCAAGCTCCATACGCCCCAGCTCGTCGGATGCGTACCGGCCGGACCCTCGCTTGTGTTCAGCGGCCCGAGTTCGGTCCACGAGATCGCTTTCACGTTCGACGATGGTCCGTGGGGCAACCCGCCGACAATCAACTTCATCAACCTGCTCGCCCGAGAGCACGTCCCGGCGACGTTCTTCGAGATCGGGCGGCAGATCAGCCAGTTTGACCCAACTGGATCGCTTGAGCGGCTGATGCTCGCGGACGGCGACATGATCGGCGATCACACCTGGTCGCACCCTCAGATCAATCAACTTGCGCCGGCGGCGCAGACCTCGCAGCTCGAGCTCACGGTTCAGGCGATCCGGCGCGCCACCGGAGGGTTCACACCGTGCCTGTGGCGTCCTCCCTACGGGGCCACCAACCCGCAGCTCGAATCGCTCGCGCGCTCCCTGGGGCTGATCACGGTCGTGTGGGACGTCGATCCACGGGATTGGGCGCTCCCGGGTGTCGGCGCGATCTACAGCAATGTCGTCGGCAACGCACGGAACGGGGCGATCGTGCTTCAGCACTTCGGTGGCGGCCCCCGCTACGAGACCCTTCAGGCGCTGCCCCAGGAGATCGCGACGCTGCGGGCACGCGGCTACAAGTTCGTGACGGTCGCGCAGCTCCTCGGTCTCCGACTGATCTATAAGTAGGAGCGTGAGCGAGCTACCCGCCGTCGTCCGGATGAGGGAGGTCGGGCCGCGCGACGGCTTCCAGAACGAGCCAGAGGTGATCGCGACCGCAGATAAGGTGCGGCTGATCGAGCTGCTTGGCGCAAGCGGGCTCCGCCGGATCGAGGTAACGAGCTTCGTCCGGCCCGACGTGATCCCGCAGCTGGCCGATGCCGAGGAGGTGCTCGAGACGGTCCGGCTGCCGGCTGAGGTGTCGGTGAGCGTGCTGGTCCCGAACGAGCGCGGGCTCGAGCGCGCGCTCGCTCACCGCGACCGCTTTCAGGAGATCAACGGCTTTCTGTCCGCGTCAGAGACGCACAACCGGGCAAATGTCGGGCGCTCGATCGAGGAGTCGCTGAGCGGCTTGCGGGCCACCTTTGCGCGAGCTCGCGTTGCAGGGCTCCGCTGCGAGGGTGTCATCTCCACGTCCTTCGGGTGCCCGTACGAGGGTCACGTCCCGGTGCAGCGAGTGCTGTCGATTGCCCAGGAGCTTGCGGCGGCAGGCTGTGAGGAGGTGGGCTTCGGCGATACAACGGGGATGGCGAACCCGCTTGCGGTACGGGAGTTCTTCGCTGTCGCGCGCGAAGCGTTGCCCGAAGTCGAGCTGACGGCGCACTTCCATAACACCCGCGGTCAGGGGCTGGCGAACGTGCTGGCCGCGCTCGAGGCGGGAGTCGACAGCTTCGAGTCGAGCTTCGGGGAGCTCGGTGGGTGTCCGGTGCCCCCAGGGGCGACCGGGAACATCGCGACCGAGGATCTGGTCTCGATGCTCGAGGAGATGGGAATCGAGACCGGTGTCGAGCTCGGCGCCTTGGTCGAGGCATCGCGGGCCGCACAGGCAGTTCTGGGTAGGTCGCTGGGAAGTCATGTCCTATCGGCCGGCCCAGTGGAGTGGCATTGACCGCCTCTGGTGAGCAGCGGTGAGCGAGCTCGAGCACGCGGACGAGCTGGCCGCAGCGACCGAGCGCTCCCGCGAGGGTGGCCCGGAGCGGCATCGCGAGAAGGCAGCCGCCCAGGGCAAGCTTCCGGTTCGCGAGCGGGTCGCGCGGCTGCTCGATCCCGGATCGTTCTCGGAGGAGGGGTTGCTCGCAGGATGGGAGCAGGAGGGCCTCGGCGCAGAGGGGGTCCTCACCGGCCTCGGGACGATCGGCGGCAGGGCAGTCGCGGTGATGGCCAATGACCCGACGGTCAAAGCGGGTTCGTGGGCGCCAAAGACCGTTGAGAAGATCCTCCGGGTTCAGGAGCGCGCGCTATCCCTACACGTGCCGCTGGTGTACCTCGTCGACTCGGCAGGAGCCCGGATAAACGAGCAGGTGCAAATGTTCCCCGGCCGGAGGCACGCCGGAAGGATCTTCTTCAACCAGGTACGGCTCTCGGGTGTAGTACCGCAGGTGTGCGTCCTGTTCGGGCCGAGCGCCGCGGGGGGCGCCTACATCCCGGCGTTCTGCGACCTCGTGATCATGCGTGACGGCAACGCCTCGATGTACCTGGGATCTCCGCGGATGGCGGAGATGGTGATCGGCGAGAAGGTGACGCTCGAGGAGATGGGAGGGGCGCGTATGCACACCTCCAAGAGCGGCTGTGGCCATGCGCTCGTGGCCAGCGACGAGGAGGGCATCGACCTCGCCAAGCGCTACCTGAGCTATTTCCCGGGCTCGTTCGAGGACGAGCCTCCGCCCGCGCCCCCGGCGCCCCCGTCCTCCGAGCGCCCCATCGGCGAGCTGATCCCCGGGGATGAGAACAAGCCGTTTGACATGCGCTCGCTGGTCGACTCCCTGATCGACGGCGACTCGTTTCTCGAGGTTCACGCCCGGTGGGCGAAAGAGTTGATCGTCGGCTACGGACGGCTCGACGGTCGCGTAATCGGGATCGTCGCCAACCAGCCGAAGTTCAAGGGCGGCGTCCTTTTCGTCGACTCGGCGGATAAGGCGGCGAGGTTCATCTGGACTTGCAGCGCGTTCAACATCCCGCTGCTGTTCCTCGCCGACGTGCCGGGTTTCATGATCGGCACGCAGGTGGAGCGCGAGGGGATCATCCGGCACGGGGCGAAGATGATCAGCGCCGTCTCTGAGGCGACCGTGCCGAAGATCTCCGTAATCGTGCGCAAGGCTTACGGGGCCGGCCTATACGCGATGGCCGGGCCGGCGTTCGAGCCCGACTGCTGCATCGCGCTCCCCAGCGCGTCGATCGCGGTCATGGGCCCGCAGGCGGCGATCAACGCCATCTACTACAACCAGCTTCAGGCCATCGAGGATCCCGCGGAGCGCGCCGAGAAGACCGAGCAGCTGCGGCGGGAGTACGCGGAGGACATCGACATCCTCCATCTCGCCTCCGAGCTCGTGATCGATGCTGTGATCCAGCCCAAGGACCTGCGCGTCGAGCTGATCCGGCGTTACGCGCTCGCGACCAGCAAGAGCCGAGAGTGGCCGGCGAAGCACAACCCGATCACCCCGGTCTAGCGCAGCCATGAGCGACGGCTTTGAGGCGGAGCTACTCGCCGTGGCCAGGGAGGCGGCCGATGCCGCAGCGAGCGAGCTGACGGAGCGCTTCGGCCTGGTGCAGCAGGGGGTGCAGGCAAAGAGCACCCCCACCGACCTGGTCTCGGATGCCGACGTTGCGGCAGAGAGGGCGATCCGCCGGTTGCTCGCCGATCGCCGCCCGGACGACTCGATCCTGGGAGAGGAGGGGGGTGCGAGTGGCTCGGGCGAGCTTCGCTGGCTGGTGGATCCGCTCGACGGGACGATCAACTTCCTGTTCGGAATACCCGCGTTTGCGGTGAGCATCGCTTGCGAGGACGTTACGGGGACACTCGCCGGGGTGGTGCTCGATCCAGTCCGAAAGGAATGCTTCGCGGCGGCGCGGTCGGGCGAGGCAACCCTGAACGGCGAGCCGATCCAACGGCCACGGCGCGTCGGAGGCCTTGATTTCGCGATGGTCGCGACCGGCTTCGGATATGACGCGCGGGCTCGGGCACGCCAGGCGGAGGTGCTGGCACGCGTATTGCCCCGGGTGCGGGACATCAGGCGAGTTGGCGCCGCCGCGCTTGATCTCTCGTGGACCGCGTGCGGTCGCTTCGACGCATACTACGAGCGTGGCCTGAATCCATGGGATATGGCTGCCGGCACATTGATCGCCGCTCGCTGCGGACTCGAGGTGCGGGAACTGCCGACTACCGTGGAGGATGCGGCAGGGGTACTCGTGGCGCCCAGGGAACTCATCGACGAGTTGGTTGCTCTGGTCTCAATACACTGACCCCGCTGTCGCGGCGGTGGCGAAACCGGTAAACGCGGTGCCCTCAAAAGGCATTGCCCTTGCGGGCTTGTGGGTTCGAGTCCCACCCGCCGCACTTGCCCCGGCTCGGTCCGCCGCTCTAAGCGGCCCGTCGTCGCTCAGGCTTGCGCAGGCCTGGTCCGCGGACCGCCTCCGGTCTGACCGCGGCGCTTGGCCTCGTCGGCGGGCACCTCGACCTCGATGTTCCATCCCTGGGCGAAGCCCATCATCGCGAAGAAGATCAGCAGCACCTGAATCGGAGCGAGCAGCAGCGTGATCAGCCCCAGCAGATCCGGCCCGAGACCCTGCCCGCCGAACAGGGTCTGGGGCGCGCCGAAGCCGAAGCTGTTCCGGTCAAACCAGCTGGTGCCCGTGACTCCGATTCCTGCGACCAGCGCGACCAGCAACAGCAGGACCGCGAGCGCTGCGGCGATCGGCAGGAGTCCTCGCGCCCAGCGAGTTGCGATAAAGAATGCCAGCACCAGATACGCCAGGCACCAGACAAAGTTCACCGCCTTCATGCCTTCGAGCTTCGACCAGCCCCCGATCGTCACGATCAGCATGAGCAGCACCGAGACCAGCAGCAGCGCTATCACCACCGCCTTAGTGGTGACGCTCGCGGGCTTCTCGCGGTTGGGATAGACCACCACGTAGCCGGGCGTGAGCGTCCGCGAGAGAGCCACGACGCGGAACATACTTCGTGCCGAACTCGGATGCACCGTCCTAGAATCGGGATTTGCTTCGCGGGCGTGGCGGAATTGGTCGACGCGCCGGCTTTAGGTGCCGGTGGGCGAAAGCCCGTGGGGGTTCGAGTCCCTCCGCCCGCATGATTCGTGCTCACCCGTCAGGATGGCGCGGTCGCGCTTCATCTCAAGCGTTCAGGCTACGTCTGTGTCCAGCAATCCGACCGACTCCGCCTGGGCGACTGACAGGTGGTACCTCGAGGGGTGAAGAGCAGGGGAGACAGGACTCGAACCTGCAACCACCGGTTTTGGAGACCGGGGCTCTACCAATTGAGCTACTCCCCTGAGATCCACAGGGAGTCTAAAGGCACCGAGCGGGCGTCGAGCGCTGCGGAACCTGTGCGCTGGCAATCAGAATACGCCCCGGTCCGGCGGAAACGCATACGATCAGCGGGTTGAAATCCCACACCGTATACCGGACCTATCGCACCGGGGAGCGCCGAGAGTTCGTGCGGATCACCGAGGATGTTCAGGAGGCCGTGTCCGATGCCGGGATCGCCGAGGGAATGGCGCTCGTCTGCGCGATGCACATCACCGCGGCCGTCTGGATCAACGATGACGAGCCTGGGCTGCAGGCTGATGTTCTCGAGTGGCTCGACAAGCTCGCGCCGCCGAGCTGGAACGAGCCCGATGGAGAGGTCCCTCGCGAGCTGCTGCCGAATCCCGGCGACTACCGCCATCACCGGGGCGGGGAGGACAACGGGGACGCTCATCTGAAGAACCTGTTGGTTCACCACCAGGTGATCGTGCCCGTGACCGATGGACAGCTCGACCTCGGGCCCTGGCAGCAGGTGTTCTACTGCGAGTTCGACGGCCGCCGCTCCAAGCGGCTCGTCATCAAGGTGCTCGGGGAGTA
>CATPAX010000111.1 GCA_955652215.1 uncultured Solirubrobacteraceae bacterium
CCGGCGGTCAGGACCACGTTCGCCGAGATCACCGTCCCGCTGCACGCAAATGACGGCGTGCCGTTGTACACGACCAACGCCATCCACGGAAAGCCGCCAGCCGGCGCAGGCGCTCCGCCAATGATCGCGTTCCGAGGCCGAATGATCCGACGATTGGTGCCGAGACTCCGTCGCAGGGAATGCCCCGTGCCCGATCGAGGTGACGGGCCGGCGACCGCCGTCCCGACGAACCCCACCGGCACGAGGAGCAGCGCCACCAGGATGCTCCCTGCGGCGCGAAAGGCGAATATGTTCCGGTACATCGTCTCCGTCGAAAACTCCTGGCTAGCAGTCCAATCGACCACACGGACCCACGAGCTTGAGCGGGAACTCTTCGCCTCGTCAGATCTCGCTCTGGCGCGACCGGCCGCCGACTCTGGGACCCGCCCCAAGCTCTGGAGGACAAGGCTGATGCCCCGCGCCGCCTGGCGAAAGCTCTACATCTCTCCTCGCTACTGCCCGATCGCACGGCATCGGTCATTGGTCCAGATTGGCGTAATTCGGCGATGAGCTGGATATCCCAACGGTTGTGGTGTCGCATCCGCCCCGTTCCGGGGCCACGGCGTCACGTCACGGACGACATGGCACACGCTCGGATGCGTGTGCGGGGCAAACAATGGAGGCTTCAAATGTTTTTACTTCGGCCGAGATCCTTGCGATCTCACGGTGTAGCGGGATCGCTTGCGCTAGGCGCCGCGCTGGCGGCGATAACGTTCGCTGCTGCTCCAGCGGGTGCGGCGACCGGTGACCATTTCACCTGTCGCGCCAGCGCGTTGCGGGTCCAGGGTGCTGGTGTGCTGAACGTTGAGCCGGAGGTGGCTAACCCGGCGGGTGACCCGTGCGCGAGCGCCGGTACGGCGACGGCAAATGTGAATCTGCTACCGCTGCTCTCGGCGGTGGCGGGTCCGGCGAGCACGACCGCGAGTGCCTTCGCGGGGTCGGCTGCTTCGCAGGTGGCGAACGTCAACGTGCAGGCGCTGGCGGTCACCGCGACCGCCGCGAGCGCGCACGCCGGCTACGCCTGCTCTGCGGGCAGCCCGGTCCCGACGGCGGGCTCCAATGTGGTGAGTCTCAGCATCGGGGGCGGGACGCCGATCACGACCAGCGGGCCGGTGAGCCTGCCGGTCGGGGGGATCGCGAACGTTCAGCTCAACCGTACGATCACCTCAGCGAGCTCAGTCACCCAGCGTGCGGTGGACATAGCCGTTCTCGGCGGCCCGTACAACGGTGCTGAGATTGTGCTGGGGGAGGCGACCGCCGGGCTCTCGGGCAATCCGTGTGACATCGGCACGACCGGTCTGAAGCCGCCTGGCATCCAGGGTGGACCGCCGAGCACGACCCCGTCGAGCCCGACGTTCGTGTTCACCTTCCCGCCCGGCACGACGATTCAGTGCAGTCTCGATCACCAGCCGTTCGCGGCGTGCAACGCAACCACCACGTTCACGAATCTCTCGATCGGCTGGCATGTGCTGTCCGTACGCGAGCTGCTGAACGGCGTACAGGGTCCCGTTTACACCTTCCGCTGGAAGGTGACCGGCGCCACCGGGGGAGGCTGCCCGCGCGCCACCGGACACATCAGTGGGCAGACGCTCGGACTGGTGCGCTTGGGCATGACTCGCCTGCAGACACGAAGGGCATATCGCCTGAACTCCACCTGGTCGCAGCCGAACCAGGATTTCTTCTGCCTATCCCCAATCGGCGTCCGCGTCGAGTACGCCTCGAGCGCGATGCTGCACCGGCTCCCGGCCGGGGCGCGCCGAGCGCTGCTCGGACGAGTGGTGCTCGCCCTGACAGCGAACACCCACTACGCCCTAGACGGCATCCGGCACGGCGCCACGCTGAGAGCGGCCCGCCGAGCGCTAGGAACCGGGAACCTGTTCCACATCGGAATCAACTGGTGGTACTTCGCCCCGCACGGATCCTGGACCGCCGTGCTCAAGCTACACCACGGGATCGTCGCCGAGGTCGGGATCGCCGACGGGCGCCTCACCACCAACCGTAAGACCCAGCTGGCGTTCATCCGCCGCTCAAGGTAGGGCCATGGACAACCACGATTAGTTCATTCGCGCGGCGAAGGCGGCGACACCGCCTCTCGCAGGCGCGCACGACGGGCGGGGCGTGTGCAGCACTGCACACGCCCCGACCAGGTTAAGCGCGTCGGGCTGGACTAGTCGGAGAGGACCGGGGGGTACGGGGCGCTAGACAACGAAGACGCGAATCACGTGGCGTTCGCGAGGGCGAGCTTGGAGTTGACCAGCATCAACGGAGCCTTGGGGTCGTGCGGCTGGGGAATCGCCCCGAGCGTGAACTCGGCGATGACGCCGGGGCGGAAGACGAGGCAGTGGGTCGAGCCGCCGTATTGGAAGTGACCCAGCTCGTCGCCCTTCTTGACCTTGAAGCCGGGCGTGAGCTTCGAGTCGATCACGCAAGAGGACACCTCCGACATGCCCACAGGCACGAAGGCAACGAGCCCGATGACGGGATCGTCGGCCTCGATGAGAATGATCGCTCGGGTCGCGACGTGCGACAGGTAGGACTGCGAGTTCTTGGGCTCCGTCGCATCCCGACCCTCAGAGTCGGCTTCCGAGAAGTAGGTGCCTTCCTGCACGAATGCCTTGACGATGGTTCCGGACACCGGGCTGTGCCAGCGGTGATAGTTGAGCGCGCTCAGGAAGGCCTGGTAGACAGTTCCGCCGACGAACTGATCGACCGAGTCGTCGTTGGCCAGCATGTCCTGCAGCGAATACGGCTGGCTCTTGATCCAGAACCGATCCTGGCGCTCGACGTCGGTGCTGATGCCGTATGGGGTCGACTCGCAAGCGCTCACGATCACCTTGTCGTCATCCGGAGAGGCCACGGGCCGTTCGCCGTCCTTGAAATGGCGAGTGAAGAAGGCGTTCCAGGAGGCAAAGCCCCAGTGCTCGTCCTGCGGATCGTGCCGGTACTGGTGCATGCCAACCGCTCGCTGGGCCTCGGCGCTCTTCCAGCCAGTGGGCGAGTCATTGAGCACGTAGAGCGAATCCGCGCTGCTCAGGAACTCGCACCAGACGGTCAAGATCTTCTTCAACATCGCGTTGATCCGCGCGTCGCGGAAAGCGGCAAACCCGGCTGGCGTGCCCATCGTCCAGTCGAGGATCGCGTTCATGGGCGTGGCCACCATCGAGGTTTCGCTGAACTCGGGCGCCGTTCTCAGCAGCTCGGTCATCAGGCGCAGCAGCTGGTCGAAGGACTTGAGGTGGCGCTGTTGGTAGGGCTTGCTGCTTGGCACCTGGGCGATCATCTGCGAGACGTACATCCGCAGGATCGGGTCGCTGTCGACCAACTGCTGGAATTCAGCGATCACCGGTGCAAGCGGGACGTCACCCTTGACATCCACCCGATCCCCAAAGCCTTCAATCCACGACTCGAGGTCCTCCTGATCGGCGGGAAGCCAGCCGGCCAGACGACGCGCATCCACCGGATCGGGCTGAACGGTCATGCGAAGGAATCTACAGTTCAAGCCCGCTCGACGCCGCGGGCCCTCGGGGGCCGGGGGCGCGCCGGATCGGGGCCCCGATACGCCCGAGCATGGCTGCGTTACCGGCTGATAGGCCTGCATGGCTGCGTTACCGGCGGTTGCTCGAGCGGGCCGTCAACCACACGAGAGACCCGAGGAGAACCGGCGCGAGCGTGAGGCTGGGGATCACATCACCGTGACCAACACCTGAGGCGCCGATGGCCACGACCATCGTGGCTGCGAGTAGTGCCGAAACTGGCAACACCAGCGACCTGGCGATCAGGAGCGCTCCACCGCCGATTTCGAGCACGCCGACGAACACCTCCAAGACATCCGGCCACGGCAGGCCAAATGCGCGAAAGGCTCTCAACTCCCAGGCGTGAAAGGCAAACTTGACCAGTCCCGCCACGACGAAGATCACTCCCGTTATTACCGCGACCCGGCCAGCGGCTCGGTCACGTCGCACCGAGGCGTCTGGGATCGTGATCACGCGCCGCCGGACCTCAGCAGCCACAACCGTCCGCCGGAAATGCCCACCTGTATCACTCTTCACCGAGACAGGCTCGCAGAACCCAAGAGCCGGCCCGGAAGCGGCTCGGCTACGGGCGTTGTCCGTAGCTGAGCTGCTCGTACCAGTGCCGAGGACGCCCCTCGGGTGTCAGGTCGAGCAGGTTCCAGACCGGCTCTAGGGTTCCGACGTGGCGCGGATTCTGTCCCGGATCAACGGGCGCGTAGAAGAGCTCCGAGCTCCAGAAGTGGCGGATCACTTCACCGACCCGGTGAAACACGGTCAGCATCGGCCTTTGTGCGCCTTCGGCGGGCTCAGCGAAATAGTCGCGGTTGTATGTGTTGGTGGCGGAGGAGAGAAACCGCAGGTGCCTCCAGCCACGCTCCGCGGCGAAGGCGAGGACGCGCGGCAGTGGCGCCTTCGCGACGACCGCCAGGTTGACCTGCTGGCTCGCGTGCTCCGCCGCGCCGTCGAGCTGGTCAAGCAGTGCCGTGCACGAGGGACAGGGGCCCTGCTCGAGGGGCAACAGGGCCGTCTGGCCAGTGGCGGGCCCGGGGCTATCGTCACCTGGGTCACGTGGGAACATGAAGCTGTAGATCGCCAGCGAGTCCCGGCCCGGCGCGAATAGCGCCGACAACCTCACGTCGGTCGCGGCTCCGTCGGCCCCCGCCCCTTGAAAGACGTAGTCCTCGGGGACGGCTCCGCCGGGCGGGAGCTTGCGCCTCTCGGCGGCAACAGCCTCCATCGCCCGCCGTAGCTCGATCTCATGTTGGAGCAGGCGATCACGGGCCGCCCGGTACTCCGCTGACTCGCCTGGAAACGCGATCTCCATGGGCCTCCTTTCGTCGACTCAGTGACGCCGCGGCTACACCCCGTTCGCTGCCCGGCAAGGCGTTAGACCGGCTGAAATCCCAGAACTCATCGTCCCCCAATGGAGAGCGACAGGCAGTTTTCGCGCGGTCAGCCTAATCCAGATGAAAGGATCCACGGCGTGAACTTGGCGCATCACGACCATCCGGCGTTCCTGTTCGACCTCGACGGGACCCTCGTCGACAGCGTGTACCAGCATGTGATCGCGTGGCGTGATGCGCTTGAGGGCGTGGGCATCAACCTTCCCGTGTGGAAGATCCATCGCCGGATCGGGATGAGCGGAGGACTCTTTGTCAATGCGTTGGCGCGCGAGCTCGACACCGAGCTCGACCGCGAGGTGATTGCGGCGTTGCCCGGCCTCCATGCGGACGCGTTCATCCGTCGGTTCGACAGCGTCCGGCCGCTCCCAGGCGCAGCGGAGCTGCTCGCGACGCTCAGCGCGCAGAACGTTCGGTGGGCGATCGCTACGAGCGGCCCGGAGCGCTACGCGCGACTGTCGCTCGAGCTGCTGGGCCTGCCAGACGAGACGCCGCTGATCACGCGTGAGCAGGTCCGCTATGCCAAGCCCGACCCCGATCTGTTCCTCGCCGCGGCCGACCGAGTCGGAGCCGAGATAAGCGACAGCGTGGTTGTCGGGGACAGCGTTTGGGATCTCCTGGCAGCGAGACGGGCGCGCGCCCTTGGCATCGGGTTGCTCTCCGGTGGTTATGGCCGCGAGGAGCTGATCTACGCTGGCGCCTATCGGGTGTACGACGATCCACGCGACCTGTTGAATCACTTGGACGAAGTCGGCGTCCGGCGGCCGCCGTGAGCTGGCGCCGCTGGAGTTTCGCCAGTGCGCCGACGCACCTGGCGCGTCCAGCTCGGTCGCCCGCCGCGAAGCGCTACTGATAAAGGATCAGTCGGTAGGCGCAGAAGGCGAAGAACACGGCCAGGACGCTCCAAGTGGTCGGCCAGCTCACGGTCCGTAGGAACGCGGTCTGCCAGTGGCCGAAGCGCAGGACATACGCGAACACCGCCAGCAGAAGGATCCCATACGCGACGATTGCCGCCGCCGGTGACAGCGCCAAGCCCAGGATCGGCGCGACCACCAGACCGAGGAGCAGCCATCCAGCTATGGCCAGCACATCGACTGACAGCCTTGTGCGTTCGCGTCCCACGATCGTGATGAACCCCGCAGTGCCAACAAGCGACGCGACCATGAACACCCCGAGATGCCAGCGCGAGCCGAAGCTGAAGATCGAGCTCATCAACTCGCCTCCGCAGAAGAGCAGAAACGGAATGACGACACCGACGGCCAGGCAGCAGGCGAACATGTCGACCGTTGAATCCCAAGGGTTCCCAAACACGGGACGTCGGGGTATCAGCGCCGCTCTCAGCGCCGAAGGCGTCAGCGCTGCGCGCAGCGAGGGTGGATTCTCTTGCTCCATCGCGGGAGCAAATGGTAAACGGCGACGGTCGGCGCGCGGTGAGTCGGGCGCCTGGCTGCCGAGTCTCGTCAGGAGCTGGAGCCGACCTACTGAGGTGTTTGTGGGCTCAGCCTCTGGGTCTGCGACGTGTGGGTGCTGGTCCCGTGGACCCACGGATGATCAGCTCGGTCGGAGCAGTTCGGCCGTTTGCGCGCTCTCGCCGCTGACTAGCGACAGCAGGAGCTCGCCGGCGCGGCGGCCTTTGGCGACGTGGGGTTGGCGGATGGTCGTGAGCGGGGGGCTTGAGGTC